>JANXWQ010000651.1 GCA_025351065.1 Chthoniobacter sp.
GCGAGTTCCGCTGCGCCCGGCAGTTCGCGCACGCCGGCCTGCCAGCAGGAAAGGAGTGCGGCTTTCCGCTCCTGAAGCACCATGGCGAAGGCTGAGAGTCGAGTGGGCATGGTGGGGAAGAAAGACCACCACGGTAGGGAACTCCGGCCCGGAAACAAGCAAACCTCGCTCGATGCTGCTCAGTCCCCGCTCCGCTGGCGTTCGCCGCGATACTCACCCCCACGAAATCCGGTGGTACCGACGCGGGGGCATGCCTTCGATCACTAGCAGGCACCGCTCCGGTGCTAGGCGCGAGCACATCGGCGGGGTTATTCCTTGGGCAAAACCTCGTGCGGCGCGGGCGGCACACTGGGGGGCGTCGATGCAGCCTCGATGGTGGCTGAAGTCAGCCCCAATCTCGCCCTGAGCAGGTCATCGATGAGCACGGCACGGCTGTTCGGCATGATCCCGGAACCGAATTTCCGCGCGTAACCTTTGGTAATCTCCGCGCCGAAGAAAAGGATGCAGGCGGAGTAGTAAATCCAGGCCAGCACGATCACGACCGACCCGGCCGCGCCAAAGCTGGAGGCGACGCTGCTGGTCGCGAGGTAGTAGCCGATGACGAACTTGCCCAGCGTAAACAGCAGGGAAGTCGTCACCGCGCCCAGCCACACGTCGCGCCAGCGGAGCAGCACGTTGGGCAGGAGCTTGAAAATCATCGCGAAGAGCCCGCTGACGACCGCGAATGAAATGACAAAGTCCCAGGTCTTCCAGACCACGGTTGGGAGTTGGAAACGACCGCTCATGTAGTGGCTCAACGCGGCGAGCAGGACGCTGATGATCAGCGAGACGAGCAGGAGAAAGCCGATGGCCAGCACGATCGAGAACGAGAAGAACCGATCACTGACGAGCGTGAAAAACGGCCGGCCTGGCTTTATGACGACGCCCCATATCCTGTTCAGTGCGTCCTTCAATTCGGCAAACACCGTGGAGGCGCCAAAGAGCAGCAATGCCGTGCTTAGCATCGTGGCCAGCACGCCGGTCGCTTTCTGCGCCGCGCTTGATTGCACGGCCGATTGAATTGCTTCGCCCGCACCCGTGCCGGCGAGGGTGGCGATTTGCTGCGAAAGCTGTCCCCGCGCCGCTTCCTCGCCGAAGACCAGCCCCGCCATCGAGATCAAGATCACAAGTAATGGTGCCAGTGAAAAGATCGCGTAATACGCGAGCGAAGAGCTGAGGCGCGTCGCGCCGTCGTCCACCCAATCGGAGGCGGCGTCTTTTAATAACGGGAGCAGGTGACGCAAATGCATGGGCGGCGGCTCAACGCGCTCCATTGAGGAAATCTACCTTCCGGGAAGGCACTCAGAGATTGTCGTCATTGTCCCGCACCACCGTGACGTCCCCGCCCGGCCGATGGATCCGTGTGCGACTTGCGCCCGTGATGATGCCGATTCCGAGCAGGATCATCGAGCCGATCATCACCCACAGTTGCGGTGCTCCCGCCTCGATGGCTCCCCAGGCGAGTCCACCGATCAGAATCAAGAAACCAAGGATGTAGGCAAAGAATCTCATAGTGTTACGGCTCCCACCTCAGCGTGTTCGGCTGCCGCGGTCGCGATGCGGGCGTTCAAGTCCTCCCGCACCACCAAAGCCACCATCCGCATTTCGCGATCGACAACTGGCAAATGCGACAGGTTTCGCTCCTCCATTTTGCGCAAAGCGCCGGCGCAAAGCGCCGGCGCAATCGTCGCCCTCGTGGCAGAAGACAAGGTCACGATTCATCGTCTCCGAGATGCGCGTGGTTTTCGGCTCGTGCCCGTGCGAGGAGGCCTCGAGACCGGGATTCGGCTCATCGGCCAATCCGACGACACGACCGCCCTCGGACACAGGGAGGATGTTCATAGCGAGCGCGACCATTTTGTCGCTCACGGTTTGCATAGAATCACCGGGCTGAAGCAGGTCTTCCGTCTCTAGCGACGGCATCCGCGATTTTTTCTCGAAATGGTTTGGCTTGAATATTCTCGGGCATTTTGGATTTGGGTTGGTTTCGCGGCGCGGAGAAAAGGCTGCGATCCTATTATCGCAGAGGCGGACCCTTCTGGCTGCCCGGTTCGCTAATTATTTGCCGTTGCCTCAGCCAGCCTGCACAGGGTCACGCGTTTGGGGAAAGCGTGCGATCAGTGGTCCGCGGCACAAAGTTCTGATCGATCTAGACAGCCGCGAATGTGCCGAGCACCGAATGCTTTGTCCTATGGGCGATAATTCACCGAAGAACCAACACAAGCTGGACGAGCAAAAGCACGAAGAGCATGTGAAAAAAGATAACGAGAAGCTCGAAAATGCCGTGCATCAGCATCATCCTGATCGCGCTTCCACTCCCGAAGAGATCCTCGCCCTGAAGAAGCAGGAGGCGGCGACGGACGCCGCCAGTTCGAGTGCGGCCGACTGATCCATAAATCGATCTCTCCGCCTCGGTCTCGGCGGAAGTGGATTCTACTTCGGGGGATGCGAAAAGAAGTACGGCTGGTGGAACGCGCAAATCGACACCGAAGGAGCATCCGCAAAGCTAGAGCACCTGCCAAAAATAGTTTCCGGCTCTTGTGATTTTGTACCGGTACGATGGGATCCCTTGTGGTGTGAAGATAGTTATTGCGCTCCGCCAGTGCTGAAACCCAACGCCGAGAGCGCCACCGAAGCCGAGCTTTTGGTGGCGATGGAAGCTGTGCCCAACAAGCGCAGCTACCGCCGCCGCGCGGCGGTTCGCGCGCTGCTGATGGGCTTTGCGCGCTCGCAAGTGGCGGAACTTTTCGGGCGCAGCGAGCGGAAGAGCGCCGGCCATAACCGCCCGATGAAATTAAGCATCAGCAGATAGTATGATTTGGAGCGCGGCCTCAGTTCCGGGTTTGCCGCGAGCTTGTCCCTATAGGTATGAACCGCTTCGCCGAACGACATCCTGCCGTTGGCGACGTTCCGCCGGGCCTCATCGTTTTTCCGGTGATCTTTAACCGAGTCAGGAAGCCGCAGTTCGGCCACGGAAAAATGCGAATCTTCAAACTTTTCCGGATGAGCTTGCCGCCCACCTTGAACCGTGCGAAATACGCGCCCGATAGCCGATAGCGGACCAAGTTTTGGGTGCGGGTCGACTCCCACTCTGATTTTTCATTTTCTGTCGTCATTTTCTTGACAGAGGATACAAAGTCAACCAATGCCACTTCTTTTGATCCGCCAGTTTCCAGAGTAAATGCCGGCATAGCTCAGTTGGTAGAGCAGCTGATTTGTAATCAGCAGGTCATCGGTTCGAACCCGATTGTCGGCTCGCGCTTTTTTCCCGCCGCCCGGACGGTTTGGCTTCGGCAAAGCGGACGGGCTTTGACCAAAACGACGGAACATCAGAGCGACCGGAACCGATCTGACCGCCGAGTTATCAGAAAGTACGGGGTCGGCGACCGAATGGCCAACCGACCCCGCTGTTCCCCCCAGAACAATCTTTCAAATACATGGGATAAGACCGACGGCGGTGGAATCCGTTAGAAATTTTCCCAAAGCCTAAACACCGCCCGCCACCCGTGCAGATGTATCACCACAGCGCGGGCTTCATCACGCCAAGCCAAGCCATGATGGCGACGAGCGTCAGCGAAATGCACATCGCGGCGGCGACCGGCAGTTTCAGCCGACGGAGGATCGCGGGCAGCGCGCCGATGACCACCCACAGCACCGTTTTCACGATGGCAAAAGGCGGGTAGCCGAGGTGCAGCTTCGCCAGCAGGCCAAAGCCCGAGATGAGCATGACGAGCAGGCCGAGGCCTTGCAGTATGGCGAAGGGCTTGCGGTTCGGGCCACCCGCCATCATGCCGCCCACGCCGAGGGCGAGCGCGGCGATGCCGGTGAGGTGGATGATTTTGTAAACGGTGGGATCCATGCACGCATGATGGGGCCGACTGGAAATCGTTCAACCGCGCAGACAGATTTTGCTGCCGCGCGGCGCATGCGGGCCTAGCGTGCGGCGTGCATAAAGAAAAAGTCTTCACCGTCGCGGAGCCCGGCACCCTGCTGCCCTTTCTCCTCACGCTGCCCGGCATCTCACGCAAGGATGCCAAGAATCTGCTGCGCTTCAAAGCCGTGACCGTGACCGGTGTGGCCGCGCCAGTACATGACACGCCGCTGGCGCGCGGCGCGCAGGTACGCGTCAGCTTTGGCAAGCACACCCCCGCCGGCACGCTGCTCCCCGGCGGTCTGGAAATCCTGCACGAAGACGACGGCGTGCTCATCGTGAACAAACCCGCCGGCCTGCTCACGATGGCTACCGAGAGCGAGAAGGCGCGCACGGCCTACGCCTTCCTCGCGGCCTACGTCCGTGAGCGCGCGCCGATGCGCGACGCCCGCGTGTACATCGTCCACCGGCTCGACCGCGAGACCTCCGGATGCTCATTTTCGCGCGCACCGAAGCCGCGCAACGCCGGTTGCAAGAGGATTGGAAGGCGGTGACGAAAAAGTATCTGGCCATCGTGGAAGGCGTCATCACACCCGCGCAGGGCACGCTGCGCAGCGCGCTGGTGGAAAGCGACACGCTGCAAGTCCACAGCACCGATCCCGACCGGCCCGATGCGAAAATGGCCGTCACCCACTACCGTACCCTGCGCACCGGCACAGGCGCGGCGCTGCTCGAACTCACCCTCGACACCGGCCGCAAAAACCAGCTCCGCGTGCAACTCGCCGACGCCGGGCATCCCATCGTGGGCGACGACAAATACGGCGCGAAAACCGATCCCGCCCGCCGCCTCGCACTGCACGCCGCGGAACTCCGCTTCCAGCATCCGCTCACCGGCGCGCCGCTCCACTTTCAAAGCCCGCTCCCGGAAAAACTGCGCGGGCTGCTGTGGCCGGCGGCGAGTGCGAAAGCCAAGCCGGGCGAAGTGCCCGCAGCGGCACTGCCGCGCTCGAAAAACGAAACGCGTCGTCCCCGCGCGAAGCGAGCGTAAAACCCTGCCGTCATTCTGAACGCAGCCATTGGAGGCTTTGCGACAAGGGCGGAGTGAAGAACCGCTGACAGTAAATGGTAGGGACGGCATTCCGTGCCGTCCGGGGCAAGCGTCAGCGGGGCGGCGGCCACGGGTTCACGTTCGCGGACAGCACGGAGTGCCGTCCCTACCCTCCACGTTTCTGTCAGCGATCCTTCACTGCGTTTCGCCCCCGCCTTCGCCCGCGACGAAACTTCGTTCAGGATGACGGCGGGGATTTGGCTCGCTAGCGAGAAACACGGGTCTTCCTGAAATCAAATCGCAACCCACTCACGCCTCGACCGGCTCCATCTCCACCTCGCGGATCAGCTTCTCCGTCTCCACATCGCGCCGCCCAGCACTGCGGTCGCGGGCGATGAGCATGTAGATCGCGGGTAGCACGAAAAGCGTGAAGAGCGTGCCGATAATCATGCCCGAGACCAGCATGATGCCGATGCTGTTGCGCGCGCCCGCGCCCGGCCCGCTGGCGAGCACGAGCGGAAAGTGGCCTGCCACCGTCGCGACCGAGGTCATCAAAATCGGGCGCAGGCGCGTGCCGGCGGCTTCGGTCACGGCTTGCAGTTTGGCGGTGCCGGCTTCCTGCAATTTGTTGGCGAACTCGACGATGAGGATGCCGTTTTTCGACACGAGTCCGACGAGCGTGATGAGCCCGACCTGGCTGTAAATATTCAGCGTGGTGAAGCCGAGGAAGCTGAACAGCAGCGAGCCCGACAGCGCCAGCGGCACGGAGCCGAGCAGGATGATGAGCGGATCGCGGAAGCTCTCAAACTGCGCGGCGAGGACGAGGAAGATCAGCACAAGCGAAAGGATCAGCGTGGTGGAGAGCTTGCTGCCCTCGCGGCGGAGCTGCCGCGCCTCACCGGCGTAGTCAATGTTGTAGCCCTTGGGCAAAATTTTCGCCGCCTCGATTTCGAGGACTTTCAGCGCCTGATCGAGCGTGATGTGCGGCGGTGTGGCGCCTTGGATTTTCGCGGAGTTGAGCTGTTGAAAACGGTTGAGCTGCCGCGGCTCGGTCGTCTCTTTCACGTCCGCGAAAGTGGCGAGCTGCACGAGTTTGCCAGCCGGACCGGTGACGTAAAAATCCTTGAGCTGGCCGGGGTTCAGCCGATCGGCGCGCTTGACCTGCGGGATGACTTTGTAGCTGCGGCCCTGGATGCTGAAACGGTTCACGAAATTGCCGCCGAGCATGGTGCTCAAGTCCGCGCCGACCTGGCTGATGTTAACGCCAAGCGACGCAACTTTGTCCCGGTCAAAAACCACCTCGGCCTGCGGCATGTCGTATTTCAAATCGCTGTCGGCGAAAATGAACATGCCGCTTTTCAACGCCGCGCCGACGAGCTGATCCGCGAGGCCGAGCAGCTCGATGGGCTCGGCCGTGGAGGAGATCACAAACTCCACAGGAAACTGTCCGCCGCCGGGCAGCGGCGCGGGCGTGGTGGCGATGACGCGCACGCCGGGGATCGCACCGAGTTTGCCAAAAGCCTCGGGCACCATTTGCTCGGGCGAGCGCTTGCGCTGGCTCCACGGTTTCAGGCCCATGCCGGAGAATCCGCCGAACGCCTCGGTGAGCTGAAAGGTGTGCCGCGTCTCGGGGAACGACATGAAAACATCGTTCACTTTTTCCGTGTAGAGCGAGGTCTGCTCGATGGTGGAA
>JANXWQ010000021.1 GCA_025351065.1 Chthoniobacter sp.
CCGCAAAAAAAAGCGCGCCCTCGTTTCGCTTTGCGTCGGCGGCGGCCAGGGCGGCGCGATCTGGCTCGAAAGGATTTAAGCCATGCCAAACCTCCGCACTGAAACTCTCGAAGACGGCATCTGCGTGCTCACCTTCGACCGTCCCGATTCCTCCGCGAATATCTTCGACACCGCGACCCTCGCGGAACTCGACGCCGAAATCGACCGCCTCGCCAAACCCGAAACAGGCGCGAAGGGTCTGATCCTCACCAGCGCGAAAGCCACGATTTTCGTCGCGGGCGCCGACCTGCGCGGCGTGCAGACGATGAGCCCCGAGCAAATGAGCGACTTCATGACGCTCGGCCAGACCGTCTTCAGCAAAATCGCCGCGCTGCCGTTTCCGACCGTCGCCGCGATTCACGGTGCGGCGGTCGGCGGCGGCTGCGAGGTCTGCCTCGCGTGCGACTGGCGCGTGGCCTCGCCCGACGCCTGCACGAAAGTCGGCCTGCCCGAAACTAAGCTCGGCCTCATCCCCGCGTGGGGCGGTTGCACGCGGCTGCCACGGCTGCTCAGCGTACCGCGCGCGCTCGACATCATCCTCGGCGGGCAAACGCCGTCCGCGCGCCACGCGCTCAAGCTCGGCCTCGTCGATGACATCGCGCCGCGCGAGCACCTCATCCACGCCGCGCTCGCCGCGCTGAAACACGGCAAGCATCCGAACAGTTTCGCGCACTCCTCAACGATGAATGCGGTCGTCGATGCCTTCATCGCGCCGCAGGCCCGCCACGCCGTCATGGCGAAAACGCACGGCCATTATCCCGCCGTGCAAAAGGCGCTCGAAGTGGTGCTCAAAGGCTCGTCCTCATCCGACGAAGCCGCCTCGCTCAAGCTCGAACGCGAGGCGATCACCGAACTCCTCACCCTCGATTCCACGAAGAATCTGCTGCGGCTTTTCTTCCTCCAGGAGCGCGCGAAAAAGATCACCTTTGCGGCACAGCCGCAAGGTAGGGACGGCACTCCGCTGCCGTCCGCGGGCGAGCGGAGCGAGGTGGCTGGCGCTGCGGAAAGCGCACCCTCGCCTGCCGCCGCGCTGCGCTCGCCCCGGACGGCACGGAGTGCCGTCCCTACCTGCGCCGTCATCGGCGCGGGCGTCATGGGCTCGGGCGTTGCGCAGTGGATCAGCTCGCGCGGCGGGCGCGTGATCTTGCGCGATGTCGATGCTGCGCGCGTGGCCGCCGGCATGGGCAACATCGCCGGGCTCTACGCCTCCGGGCTGCGCAACCGCACCTTCACCGAGCGCGAGGCGCGCGATGGACGCGACCGCGTTTCGCCCGCACCGGCCGAGGTGCCGCTGCGCAATGTGGACATCGTCATCGAGGCCGCCGTGGAAAAAATGGGCGTGAAGAAAACCATCTTCCGCGGGCTCGACGAACTGGTCGGCGACGACACCATCCTGGCCACGAACACCTCCGCGCTTTCCATTACCGAACTCGCCGCCGCGACCAAGCACCCGCGCCGCGTCGTCGGCCTGCACTTCTTCAATCCCGTCCACCGGATGCAACTCGTCGAGGTTGTGGTCGGCCGCGACACCGCGCCGGAAATCGCGCAGCGCGCTCTGCAGTTTGCGCAGCGGATTGGCAAGCTGCCCGTGCTCGTGAAGGACAGCCCCGGCTTCCTCGTGAACCGCATTCTACTGCCCTACCTGACCGAGGCGGGCGCGCTGTTCTGGGGTGGCGCGAGCATCAAGGACATCGACGCCGCGATGCTCGACTTCGGCATGCCGATGGGCCCGCTGCGCCTCATTGATGAAGTGGGTGCGGATGTCGCGCTCGATGTCGCGGCCACGCTCGCCGCCGCCTTTCCCAACCGCCTCCACGTCCCCGACGTGCTGCCCGCAATGGTCAGCGCCGAACTGCTCGGACGCAAGGCGGGCAAAGGCTTTTACCGCTACGGGAAGAAGGGCGAGGCCAAGCCCAACAAGGAGGCCGCGCAGTTGCGCCCGCCGCGATTGGGCCGCCCGCCGGGGCGCGATGAATTGGAGAAGCGCATGGTATTGCTCATGGTCAACGAAGCCGCACGCTGTTTGGAGGAAGGCATCGTCGAGACGCCGGGCGACGTGGATTTTGCGATGGTCATGGGCACCGGCTTCGCGCCGTTTCTCGGCGGGCCGCTGCGGTATTCGGACAGCCAGAGCGCGGCAAAAATCGTGGCAGAACTTTCGCGGCTGGCCGATGAGGCCGGGCCGCATTACGCGCCGTGCGCGCGACTGCGCGAGATGGCGGAAGCCGGGAAATGTTTCTATGAAAACTGACCTCACTCCACCGGACGAACCGGCGAGCGTCATCGACACGTCGAAGATGTCGCCGGAGCAGCGCGCGGCGCTGGAACTCACCGAAGCCGCGCGCGCCGAGACGCGCGAGGGCTTGGTCAGCGGGCTCTTCATGGGCCGTTTCGACATCAGCACGCTCCACCCGTTTCCGCAGCAGCGCACTGAGGACCGCGACCAGGGCGACGCCTTTCTCCAGCGCCTCGAATTGTTTTTGAAAGAGCACGTCGATCCCGACGAGATCGACCGCACCGGCGAGATTCCGCAGACCGTTTTCGACGGTCTCGCAAAGCTCGGCGCATTCGGCATCAAGATCCCCGTCGAGTATGGCGGCCTCGGCCTTTCGCAAACGAACTACTGCCGCGCGGCGATGCTGCTCGGCAGCTATTGCGGTAACCTCACGGCGCTCATCTCGGCGCACCAATCCATCGGCGTACCGCAGCCGCTCATCCTCTTCGGCACCGAGGAGCAAAAGCGGCGCTGGCTGCCGCGCGTGGCGGCGGGGGAGGTGTCGGCTTTCGCGCTGACCGAGCTGAAAGTCGGCAGCGATCCGGGCAAAATGGAGACGCATGCGGAGCCGACGGCGGACGGCGCGCACTTCGTCATCAATGGCGAAAAGCTGTGGTGCACAAATGGCGTGAAGGCCGGCGTCATCGTGGTCATGGCGCGCACGGCGGCGAAGAACGGGCGCAGCCAGATCACGGCATTCGTCGTGGACATGGACACGCCGGGCGTCGAGGTCGTGCGGCGCTGTCATTTCATGGGCCTGCGCGCGCTCTACAACGGCGTGATCCGTTTCACCGACGTGAAGGTGCCGCGCGAAAACATTTTGCTCGCAGAAGGCAAGGGTCTGCGCGTCGCGCTGACCACGCTGAACACGGGCCGACTCACGCTCCCCGCCGCCTGCACCGGACTTTCCAAACGGTGTCTGGAAATTTCGCGCACCTGGGCCGCGGAGCGCGTGCAGTGGGGCGCGGCGATTGGGAAGCACGCGGCCATCGCGGAGAAAATCGCGCGCATCGCGGCGGAGACTTTTGCGATGGAGGCGATGACGTTTTACGCCGCCAGCCTCGTCGATTGCGACAAGCACGCCGATGTGCGCCTCGAAGCCGCGATGTGCAAACTCTGGGGCACCGAGCGGACGTGGGAGCATGTGAACGAGGCCATGCAAATCCGCGGCGGCCGCGGCTATGAAACCGCGCAGTCGCTCGCCGCGCGCGGCGACACGCCGGTGCCCATCGAGCGGCTGCTGCGGGACTCGCGGATCAATACGATCTTCGAGGGCTCCAGCGAGATCATGCGCCTCTTCATCGCCCGCGAGGCGCTCGATGCGCATCTCAAAATCGGTGCCCCAATGCTCAACACCCAGCTCCCGCTCAAAGCCCGCGCGCAAGCCGGAGCCAAGGCCACGGCGTTCTACGCCCGCTGGTATCCCGCGCAATGGCTCGGGCAGATTTTCAATTTCCAATCCTCGGGGCCGGGCTTCGACCCGCGTCTCGCGCGCCACGTCCGCTACGCCGCCGCCGCCGCGCGCAAACTCGCCCGCGCCCTTTTCCACGCAATGGCCCGCTACGGTCCAAAACTGGAGCGCGAACAAGTGCTGCTCGGGCGCTTTGTCGATCTCGGCACCGAGCTTTTCGCCCTCACCGCCGCGTGCAGCCGCGCGCACGCGCTCGGCACGCCCGAGGCCGCGGATCTCGCCGACTTTTTCGCGCGTCTCGCGCGGCTGAAAATCGCGCGCCTTTTTCACGCGCTGCACCACCACGCGGACCGGCCCGGCTACCGGCTGGCGCAGCGCGTGGTCGCGGGAGATTACGCGTGGCTGGAGGCCGGGGTGCTGCGGCTGTAGGGAAAAGTTCCCAGCTTCCCGCGCACCACACCGCCCGCCAAGGAGGCAGGTTCCCCTACAACCGCGCCCCTACCCCGCCGCGATGTTGCGAAGCACGGCGCAGAGGCCGGTGATTTGGCGCGGGGTGTGGCGGGCCGAAAGGGTGACGCGGAGGCGGGCGGCGTCGCGGGCCACGGTGGGGTAGCGGATGGCGGGGACGAGGAAACCTTTGTCGGCGAGCAGTTGCGCGGCTTCGAGCGCGGCGTCGGCTTTGCCGATGATAATGGGCACGATGGCGCTCTGCACTTTGCGCCCGCCGGAAAAAAGCGGGGGCATTTCCGCGGCGAATTGCGCGAGGTTTTGCCGGAGCTGCTGGCGGCGCTTTTCGCCCGCGGGCGTGAGCATCCACTCGACCGCCGCGCAGCCTGCCGCCGCCACGGCGGGCGACGGCGCGGTGGAGTAGATGAAGCTGCGCGCCCGGTTCACGAGCAGGTCGATGAGCCGCCGCCCGCCGCACACGTAGCCGCCGCTGACGCCGAGCGCCTTGCTCAGCGTGCCCATGTGGATGTCCACCGCGCCCGCCAGGCCGAGCTGCTCCGCCAGCCCGCGCCCGTGCGCGCCGATGACGCCGACGGCGTGCGCCTCATCGAGCAGCAGCAGCGCGCCGAAGCGCCGCTTCAGCTCCACGATTTCCGCGAGAAACGCCCAGTCGCCGTCCATGCTGAAAACCGATTCCGTGACCACGACCACCCGCCCCTCGGGAAAATTTTCGCGGGCCCACTCGAGGTGGCTTTCGAGCTTGCCCATGTGGTTGTGCGGAAAGACGCGGACGTGCGCGCCGCTGAGCCGCGCCCCGTCGATCAGGCAGGCGTGGGCGAGCTTGTCCAAAATGATGACGTCGCCTTTCCGGCACAGCGCGCCTAGCGTGCCGAGCGCCGCCGCGTAGCCGCTGGAAAAAACCAGCGCCGCCTCGGTGCGCTTGAACTCGGCGAGCTTTTCCTCCAGCCGCACATGCGGCGAGAGCGTGCCGCAGACGAGGCGGCTCGCGCCGGAGCCGACGCCGTAATGGTCGATGGCGGCCTTTGCGGCGTCGCGCAGCGCGGGCTCGGTGGCGAGGCCGAGGTAGTCGTTGGAGGAAAAGTTGATAAGCTTTTTCCCCGCCAGCTCGACGCTCGGCTGCTGCGGCGAATCCATCTCCCGCAGCGACCGCAGCAGCGACCGCGCGCGCAGTTCGGCGAGTTCGGCGGCGATGGTCGGCGGCATGGGCATCGGTGTAGGGACAACCGCCGGGACGCGGAAGTCTTATCGGCGAGCTGGCGGAGGCGTGGAAAACGGGGCCGAGCGGGCTATCGGGCGGTGAAATAATTGACACGTCTATTGACACGTAAAGCTGGCGACTTAAATAAAGATTTGAGGTTTCACCGTCGCGGCCCAAGCCGAGGACGATGCAGCCGCGCAGCCCAGCCCACTCCCAGACCGGATAAAAAAACCGGTTTCCACCCCAAACACCAGACCAAACACCATGCACCCACGCCCTGCCCGCACCGTTCGTCCGCTCAGCATTTCGCTGGCGCGGTTTTCCTCCGCCCTCGCCATCGCCACCGCCATGACCATGGCGGGCGGCGGCCAAACGCAGGCCGCGATCCTCGACTGGGATCCGGCGGGCAATCTCAGCAACAGTGGCGGCACCGGCGCGTGGGATCTGACGAGTGCGTTTTGGCACAGCGGCGCGTCCGACGTATTGTGGAGCAACGCGGGCAACGACACCGCGCGGTTTGGCACGACGGGCGGCACGGTCACGCTCGGCACGGCGATCACCGCGGGCGGGCTGACTTTCAACATCGATGGCATGACCGTGACCGGCAATACGCTAACCTTGGGCGGGTCGACGCCGACGATCAATGTGGTCGGCGGCGCGACGGCGACGGTCAGCTCCACGGTGGCGGGCGCGGCGGGCGCGGTAGTGGCGGGCGGCGGCACGCTGATCCTGACGCAAAACAACGCCGGTCTCTCCGGTGTTTGGGACATCCAGGCGGGGCTGGTGCGGGCCAGCAACTACGGCGCGCTCGGCACGGGCGCGGTGACGGTCGAGAGCGGGGCGGCGCTGCAATACAATACCGGGAACAATGGCAACGTGAACAACGCCGTGACCCTCAACGGCGGCACCCTCCGGCAGTCCTCTCAAAACGATCTTTTCACGCAGGCGCCGATCACGGTGACCGCGGCGGGCGGGACGCTGGAGACGATTTCCGCAGGCAACTACAGCAAAATTTTCGTCAATGCCGGCATCACCGGCACAGGCGACCTGGTGAAAAACGGCGGCAACGGCATCCTCCAAATCGTGCAGGGCAACCTCGGTTATAGCGGCAACTGGACATTGAACGGCGGCTTCATCGAGGTGCAGAACACGAACGCGCTCGGCACGGGCTTTGTCACGGTGAACAGCGGCGGGGAGCTGGTGGCCAGCAATCTCGCGATCCCGAACATCGTGCTCATCGGCACGGCCGGGGCGACCCTCGGTTTCGACAACGGCAACGGCGGCGTTTTCCAAGGGCCGATTAATGCGGCGCAGAATTTCAATGTCGGGCTGCGCGATTTTTACAACCTGAACTCAACCCGCAACGGCAAGATCTCCGGCGTGATCTCGGGCAGCGGGGCGATGAACATTTTGAACCCAAACTCACCCGCGCAGCTCACGCTCACGGGCAACAACGCGGTCTGGAACGGGGGCATCACCGTGCCCTCGAATGTGCAGCTCCGCGCGGTCGTGGGCGGCTCGGGCAACGCGCTCGGCAGCGGCCCGCTGACGGTGGGCGGCAGCCTCGTGCTCATCACTACGCCCAACTTGGTGGCCGGACCGAACGCGGGCTTTACCGCCGGCTACTACAGCAGCGCGCTGATCGGCAGCGGCATCGTCGGCGGCTTCGACTACTCGCTGGTCACGCCGGCGGCTGTGCGCAGCGAGGCCACCATCGATCTCGCCAATGGCACCGGCACCATCCCCAACCCGCCGATCCCCGGTTTCAACATCGACCACAATTCCGAATTGTGGACCGGCACCCTGAACATCACCACCGGCGGGGCCTACACCTTTTTCACCTCGAGTGACGACGGCAGCCTGCTCTACCTCGACGGCGAGCGGCTCGTGGAAAATGACTTTGCCCAGGGCGTGACCGAGCGCAGCGGCAACATCGTGCTCACCCCGGGGCTGCACTCGGTCATCGTAAAATTCGGCCAGGGTACCGGCGGCGGCGGCATGCACGCGAACTATCTGGGCGCGGACACGGGCAACAGCAAAGTGCTCATCGGCAGCATCGGCGGCACGGTGACGAACAACGGCACGAACATCCTCGGCACGAACACGATTTCGACTGTGCTGGATCTCGGGAGCAATGGCGGTTTCGACCTCGCGGCGACCAACACGACGGTCACGAGCGCGCTGGCTTTGCAGGCCAATGCCGCCGTGACCGTGACCGGCATCACCAGCTACGAAACCCTGACCCTGGCCGGGCCGGTCACTTTGAATGGCGCGCACACTTTCACCATCGGCGTCGATCAGGTGATCAACGGCGCGCAGAACGCCAGCACCGGCGCGGATGCCGTCATCTCGGGGAATATCGGCGAAGCCGCCGCGGGCAGCACGCTCACCAAGACCGGACCGCGCACCCTCACGCTGAGCGGCATGAACACTTTCACCGGCGCGACCACGGTCATCAACGGCGTGCTCCAGCTCAACTCGCCGGTGCCCAACACCGGCGTGGGGCCCGGCGGGCTCGTCATCAACCCAACCGCCGGCTCCGTGGTCGTGCGCCTGCTGACCAATGAGCAGATGCCGAATGCCGCGATCCTTTCCCTCACGTCGGTGGGCAACAACAGCGCGCTTTTTGATGTCAACGGCTTCACCGAAACCGTGGGCGGCGTCACGCTGACCGGCACCGCTGCGAGCCCCACCGGCATCCGCACCGGCGCGGCCGGCACGCTGATCGCCAATGGCGACATCATCCTCAACAACAACCGCGTCGCCACCACCAACACCGGCCGCGAAGTCCTGATCACCGGCACCGGAACCTACAGCACCTCGGCCACCAACGGCACGCTCGACCTCGGCGGCGTCCTGCGGAACATCACCGTCTCCACGACCAATACCGAAATCGCCCTCCCCGGCTCGGTCGTCGGCTCGAACGCCACGATTGAAACCGCCATCGTCAACGGCGGCATCAACAAGCTTGGCGCGCAGACGCTCATCCTCAACGGCGTCAGCACCTACGCGGGCGGCACGGTCATCAACATGGGCACCGTCCGCGGCATCGGTGCGAGCGGCGCGTCCTCCAGCGTCTTCGGCACCGGGCTCATCACGCTCAATGGCGGCGCGCTCGAACTGCGCAACAACGGCACCGGCAGCAACGGCACCATCAACTACGGCAACAACCTCACCATCGACCCGTCGCAACTGAGCGGGAATTTCGACGTGAACAACAACGGGGCCAACACCGGCAACACCATCTCGCTCGGCAATCTCGCCATCGGCACGCAGACCCTGAACGTCACCGGCGGCAACAACTACGGGCTGCGCTTCAGCAGCGTCACGCTGAGCGGCAACGCCACGGTCAACCTCACCACCGGCGCTTCACTCACACTGAACAACGTCGGCGAAACCGGCGCGGGCCGCTCGCTCACCAAATCCGCGGCCAGCACGGGCGTGCTCATCCTCACCGGCGCGGGCACCTACACCGGCGGCACCGTGGTGCCGACCGGCTCCGGCCCGCTGCGCCTCGTGCCCACCATCGGCACCACGAACAAACCCGCCGGCACCGGGGCCATCTCGCTGGCCAGCGGCACCACGCTGCAAATCACACCCGTCATCTCCTCGCTCACCGGCGCGGGTGCGGTGCAGGGCTCGCTTTCGGCCAAATTCTACAACGGCGCGACCACCATCAGCGGCGGCAACTACGGCGCGCTCCCGACCGCCTCCACGACCGTGGCGCTGCTCGCCGACGGCACCTTTTTCAACCGCCCCGCGGTCCTCAGCACCGCGAGCGCCACGAACCTGCTCGCCGTTTACTCCGGCCTGCTGAACGTCACCAGCGCCGGCGCCTACAGCTTCCAGACGGCGGCGGCGGATGCCTCGCAGCTCGTCATCGACGGCGTGCCCGTCATCAGCGTGAACACCGGCGGCGGCACGCAGACGCTCACCGATTCAGCGACCTCCGCGCCCATCACACTCGGCGCGGGCTTTCACACCATCGTGATGAAAGCCCTCAACACCAGCGCCAGCGGCGGCGGCTTCCGCGTGCGCTACCAGGGCGGCG
>JANXWQ010000076.1 GCA_025351065.1 Chthoniobacter sp.
GGCATGCCGTGCCCGGTTTTGGCGAATGGGAATGTCTGCTCCGCGACCAAGGCCGCCGAGGTGCTCACGCTCACCGGCGCATGCGGCCTGATGATCGGACGCGGCGCGATCCGCAACCCGTGGATCTTCCGCCAAATCCGCGAGCACCGCCGCGGCGGGCCGGTCTTCCAGCCGCGCGGCAGCGATGTGCTGACCTACATCCACGCGCTTTACGAGGCCGTTTGCACACCCAGCATCCCCGAGGTCTCGCAGGTGCAGAAGATGAAAAAGTATCTCAACTTCATCGGCCTCGGCGTCGAGCCGACCGGCACATTCCTCCACGCCATCCGCCGCACCGTGACCCGCGCAGATTTTTTCCGCATCTGCGCCGAGCATCTCGACCACCGCGACCCCATGCCGCTCGAACCTTTCCCCATCGCCCTCAAACCCAGCGACGTCCTCGAAGGCGAGCACGGGTAGCCGCGGCTGACTGAAATAGTTGCGGCACGTCGGGCCAACGGAGCGTTGGCAGTGGAGCGGGTAGCGGGAATCGAACCCGCATTTCCTAACCGCACGTGCGTGGATGTGCGCTGATGTCGCTCCACTCTGAGGCGCACATCAGTAAACATCGATGGACACGACCGAGTTGTTCCCAATCCCTCTTGCCAATGTCTTCTGTTTTCCGTCGTCCCGGTTCTCCTTTTTGGTTCGCAGCCTACCGCGCAGCGGATGGCCGGCGGCAGAAAAAACCGACGAAGCAGGTGGGCAAAGCTCGCGCCGAGGCGGTGCTCGCGCAGCTTGTGGAAGCCGAGAGACTCGCTGCCCAGAAAATTATGACCGAGGCGCAAGGTCGCCGATCGGTCGCCGAGATCGTCGAACGGACAACGGGCACCTCGATTCAATTTCACACCTGCCGAGAATGGTTGGAGGAGTGGTGCGCCTCGAAGACTGGCGCGATCTCCGAGCGAACCCTCATGAAGTATAAGCAGATCACGCGCGATTTTCTCAATCACCTTGGCGACCGCGCAGAACTTGCGCTCGCAGCGGTCACTCCCCGCGACGTCCGTTCCTTCCGCGACGCGATGGTTGGCCACGGCCATGCTCCTTCGACCATCAATCAGACGGTCCGAAAAATCCTCTCCGCTCCGTTTCTCGCCGCTCAACGTCTGGGATGCTCGCGGCAATGTGAGCTGGCTCGCGCAAGCGAGATATTTTTAGAAACTGGAGGTCGGACTGCATTTGCCTGTCCTCCGGCCGGATTGTCGGACGCGTGATTCAGAAATTGTCATCAGCAGTCTTCGCTGCATTTCCTCGATGCTCCCGATCCGCAGTGACGAAATCCGCACGAACCACGGCCCATTTTCGGCTCGCCTTTAACAGCGGCACCGGACGAATCTTGCCTCCTCCAAGAACGGAGACTGAATATGAGCGGCAATCCATATCGCGGGTTTTTTGCGCAAGCGGACAACGGCCATTTGTCTTGCAACTCGCCAATGCGGTCTCGGCCTCGGTCCTACCGCGCAGGTTGCACAGACTGAAAAGGAGGTTTACACCTATGCCCGATGAACTGGCAGGACAACATCCACCGCTGGCAACGACTCCCGGCGCAGCGCAAGCTGCAGCTCCGGTGGGAGACGATTCCGGACGACGTGGCGCGGAGCATGGCCTTCGAGCGGGAGCCGGTGCCGGTGGAGACGATTCGCGCGACACTCGCCCGGATCGAGCCACCCGCTTTGTTGAAACCACTCGCGGCACTCTCAGCTACGCCGAACTAGCCCCGCTCCTCGCCGAGCGCGTCGCCGCCGTCGAGGCCGAACTCTACCGCGAAGCCTTCGTCGCGCGCCCGCTCGACGAATCGCTCCTCCTCGATCTCCACGCCCGCATCTGCGGCGATCTCGTGTCCGACTGGGCCGGGCGCTGGCGTCCCATCGAAGTCCGCGTCGGCAATCTCCAGCCGCCGCTCCCGCACGAAGTGCCGCTGCGTATGCGCGACTACTCCCTCGACCTGCGAGCCCGCTGGCCGGAGGCGACCGCGACCCTCTCCGATCTCACTCTCGAACTCCTCGCATTCGCCGAAGGCCGCTTCCTGACCATCCACCCGTTCAGCGATTTTAACGGCCGCACCATCCGCCTCTTCCTCCGCGAACTGCTCCGCCGGCTCGACTTCCCCCGCGTCATTCTCGAACCCGACACCGACGCCGGTCGCGCCGCCTACTTCGCCGCGCTGTAAGCCGCCGACCGTCGCGACTTCCAACCGCTCGTGGACATCTGGCGCGACCGCCTCGCCCACGCCGAAACGCCGGACGCCTGAGCAAATCTTCGACTCCCAGAAACTATGAGCGGCACCAACTACACAGCGTTTTTCAAAGTAGCGACGGG
>JANXWQ010000086.1 GCA_025351065.1 Chthoniobacter sp.
CTTGTTGGCGCGCGCGCGAATCTTTGCGGCCATGACCGTGCCGGGTGTAACCGCAGCTTCGGAAGGTTTGGCCTTTTTCGGTTTGCTCACGCGGGCAAGGTGCATCCCCGGCGCGCGCGCGTCAACGATGAGAAGACGGCCAGCGCGGCGAAAACGCCCCCTCGCGCCCCCAGCGGGACGGGGAAGCGGAGGATAATTCGCTTACTCCTACGGGGGTTTTTGCGGTAAGATTCCGGCGCTTTATGGACGACGAAAAGACACCCGAGACGAAGCCGAAACTGAGACTCGCGGAAGGCGCAGAGGGACGCGCGATTCGCTGGGAGATGCTACGGAATCCGCGAACGGTGGAGGAGATGAGCGCGGAGGCCGATCGTGCTTGGGAGCTATCATTTTTCAGGAGTATGACCCCGGAGCAAGAAGCGAAGGCGAGACTCATGGGGCCGCAGATGGTGCAGAGTATCCGAGAGCTGAGGGAGCGCAGGGAACGGGAGATCAAAGCGCGCCGGGAACGAGGCAGCGCGTAGCGCCACCAACCGCCACCACCGCACGCATCGCGCCCGCGCAGCGTGCCGCCCGTGAACCCACCGGCACCCTGCACCGTCACGCTGCCTGCTTACCCGCCGCAAGCCTTCACACCGCCGCCCGCTCCGCACAGCGTGGCGGCATCCCGCCGGCCAGCATCACGAATTCCAACCCGCAGCATGCGCCGCGCATCCTGCCCCGAAAAGTCAGGCGCGAGGCGCGTTGAGGAGAACCACGCTCATCCTTCGCTTGCCCGCGGCTGTCCACGTCGCCAATCCATCCTTGCCCGCCTCCGCGTGCTATGTGGCTCCGCGCCGCCGTGGGGTTGCGGCGCTCCGCGCCCTTCGCTTCGCGTCAGGCACGCGCCAGCGCCACCGCCTCCCCGCGCGCTGGCCGTGCGCAAGCCGCGCACCGCTGCCGGGCAGCTCCCACGCGCGCGGAGCGTGTGGCAGCCCTTCGGGCCAGCGTGGGCGTGAGGGCACGCCATCCCGCCGCAAGCGCGTTCTGCGGGCGGCGCGTGTTTCCGCTCTCGCCGTTCGCGAGTGTGGCGCTCCGCGCGTAGTCCGCCGCGGCCCCACCTCGCTGCGCTCGCACCACGCCGCGTCCGGCTTCGGCTAGCGCCTTCGCCTTGCTCTCGCCGCCGCGCGAAACCGCCCGCTCCATTTGCCTTCCCATCGCGCGCAGCGGCGTTCCGATTCTGCCGCCATCCTGCCACTCTAGCCACGTCGCCCACCGCACGCCTCCGGCGTTAAATGGCTCGCGTTGCTCGCATCGTAACGAGCAAGGGCGCTCTCCGGCGCTCCCTCGCAACTCCCCGCCTCGGGAGGAACTTCGCTGCGCGCTGCGGTTGCCCGCTGTCGCGGATTTACAGCCCGCATCTGACGCAGACCGCGCTTGGAGAAAGCCTGACGGGTTTCGCGCCCGTTAGACAGCGAACGCTTTCGGACAGATTCGGACACCGACCCCGCGCAATTCTGCGCGATTCCGAAAACAACACAAACCGCCCCGCGTCCCTTTAATAGCCTACGTTGCGAGATGATACGCATTTTCCGCGCAGTTCCACGAAGCCGCGGAAACGGGTTCGAATCCCGTTAGGGTCACCACTCTGCCGCTCGGCCGGGGGGTGTCCCGAAAATCAGCAAATCCGCGGGAGCTGTGCGCCGCTGAGCACGTCCGCCATGCCGGGGGCCGGCGACGCGGGCTTTCATCAGGACGACGCCGAAGGCAGCGGCGGTGACTCCCCCCCCCGCGCAGCCGCCCCGGCAAGGGCGCCGGGGACGCAGCACGCGAGTGCGCTACCCGATTTCGCGGCGCGTTCATGGCCCGGTGAGGAAGAGCTTTTCCACGAAGCCGATCTGATAAACGAGGAACGCGCCGAAGACGATGATGCTCCCGCCGACGACGAGCAGCGTGAGGGTGTGGCCGATGCCCCAGAAAATTCCCGTCCACGCCGCGCTGCGAATGCTGCCCTGGCGGCTAACGATATTGGTGACGGCGACGACATGGTCGGCATCCGTGGCGTGGCGCATGCCCAGGAAAAAACCGAGCAGGAGGATGGAAAGCAGAGTGATCATACGTTGGCGGGTTCGGGCTTCGCGGCAGCGGGAGCTGAGGCGAGAGCCACTTTGACCGTGCCGTTTTCTTCGATCAGCGGAAAGGTCAAGGTGCAGCGCGGCCCGGATTTCCGCCGCGCCTTGCACCTCGAAGCCGGCGAGGTCGGGGCATGCCTCGTCGAAGCGCGCTGCGCTGCGGGCGGAGAATATCATTTGAGCGCGGGGTGTTTCGCGCGGAGGATGCGCGCCGCTTTTCACGCATGAATAACGAACGCTCAACGCTCAACGCTCCAACGCTCAATGCCGGGTGTCGGACGCGCGTGGTCGTGGGGATGAGCGGCGGGGTGGATTCGAGCGTGGCGGCGTTTTTGCTGAAGGAGCAGGGCTATGAGGTGATCGGGGTGACGATGAAGGTGTGGCCGCAGGACTGCATCTCGCGCGCGGAGGACAAGTGCTGCGGGCCGCAGGCCATCGCGGATGCGCGCGGGGTGGCGCATGCGCTGGGGGTGCCGCATTATGTGATCGATGAGGGAGAAAATTTTGAGCGGCTGGTGATCGACTATTTTACCGACGAGTACAAGAATGGGCGGACGCCGAACCCGTGCGTGATGTGCAATGAGAAGGTGAAGTTTGGCAATCTGTGGGGGAAGGCGAAGGCGCTGGGGGCGGAGTTTATCGCGACGGGGCATTATGCGATCATCGAGCATCACGCCGAGCGGGCGGTGCTGCGGAAGGGGCGCGATCCGCGGAAGGATCAGTCGTATTTTCTGTTCAGTCTGCGGCAGGCGCAGCTCGCGCGGGCGCTGACGCCGCTGGGCGGGATGGAGAAGACGGAGATCCGCGCCATCGCGCGGCAACTCGGGCTGAAGACGGCGGACAAGGTGGACAGCCAGGAGATTTGTTTCGTGCCGGGGAATGATTACAAGGCGTTCCTCCGGTCGCACCTCGGCGCGGGCGAGTTTCATCCGGGCGGCATTTACGACCAGGCGGGGAACCGCGTCGCCGAGCACGAGGGCATTGAGATGTTCACCATCGGGCAGCGCAAGGGGCTGCCGGGCGGTTCGCCGCGGCCGATGTATGTGGTGGACATTGATCCGGCGACGAGCCGGGTGACCGTGGGCGAGGCGGAGGATTTGGTGACGGATGAATTCACCATCGACCACTGCCTGTGGCACGGCGACGCGACGGAGCCTTTCGAGGTGACGGTGAAGATCCGCTACGCGCATCCCGGTGCGGCGGCGACGGTTTTCCCCGGCGAAAATGGCGAGGCGCGGGTGCGTTTGCACACCCCGCAGCGGGCGGTGACGCCGGGGCAGGCGGCGGTGTGTTATCGCGGGGACGAAGTGGTGGGCGGCGGGTGGATCGTGCGGCAGCAGGCGGCAGTGCCCGCGCATGCGTAGATGGCCGAGGAAGTCCTCACTGTTTTCACGACGTGGCCCGACATCGAAACGGCGCGCACGGCGGCGCGCACTCTGGTGGAGGAAAGGCTCGCGGCGTGCGGGAACATCGTGCCGGGCGTGGAGTCGGTTTATCGGTGGGAGGGCAAGGTGGAGACGGGCGCGGAGGTACTGGTGATTTTCAAGACAGTGCTCGCCACCTACCCAGCGTTTGAGACGCGGCTGCGGGCGTTGCATCCATACCAAGTGCCGGAGGTGCTGGCCCTGCGGATTGCCGCCGGGCTGCCGGCGTATCTGCGGTGGGTGGAGGAGAGCTGCGGGTAGGCAGTGTCGTCCGGCTATTGCGCGGTTGCGGCCATGCGGCGGGCGATGAACTCGCCGACTTTCGGGAACTTGACCTTGCCGAGCAGCAGCGCGGCGGCGGCGGAGTCTTTGGCGACGATGGGTTCGAGCGCGTACCATTCCATGAGCGGGAGGTTGATGTCCTTCGCGTCCTCGGCGCGGGTGAGCAGCGGTTCGAGGATCGGCAGGCGCTGCTCGACGGGCAGGCGCTGCGCAGCGCTGGCGAGGTATAGGCGGACGACTGGCGAGGCGGTGTCGCGGGCGAGCTGGGCGAGGCGCGCTAGCACGGCGGCGGTGGGCGGGCGCTCGCAGGCGAGCTGGATGGCCCACGCGGAGACATCGTCGCGGCCGGGGTGCGCGGTGAGTGCCTCGAGGATCAGCGGCTCGGTCAGGCCGCCGGTGGCGTGCAGCGCCCACAGCGCGCGCAAGGCTTCGTGCGGCGCGGCCTCGCGGGCGGCGGTGGCGAGTGCGGGCAGCGCGAGCGGCCTGGCTTGCGCGCGTTCCTGCAGCAGCCGCCGCGCGTGGCGGGAAAGCCATTCGTTTTTGCCGATGGCGAGCGCGGCCAGCTCGTCGTTGGTCTTTTTTCCGAGATCGACGGGCGTGGTTTTCTGCCCGTTGTACACGACTTTGAAAATGCGTCCGTTGGTCTGGTCGTGCGCCTCGGGCTGGGGGCGGTGGCATTGGTTTTTGTCGTACCAGTCGATCATGAAGACGGAGCCGTCCTGGTCGGGCAGCAGGTTGAGGATCTGGCTCCACGAATCGTTGAAGAGGATGAAGTCCGCGCCGTGATGCGCGACGAGCCCGCTGCCAGTCTGCTCCGGCACGTCCATGTTGATGCGCGCGCCATGGATGTTGTTCATGAAATACTTTCCGCGAAACGGCTCGGGCCATGACTCGCCTTGGTAGATGAGCAGCCCGGCGTGCGCGTGGCCGCCGCCTGCGGCGTCGCTCTTGCCGTTGCCGGCGTGCGGTCCCTTATCGCCGAGGTAGTGGCGGTGGTCGGCGATGGTTTTGAGATCGTCGTAGGTGTACGGATTCGCGTGCGGGCCGGCCTGGCGCTCGGAGCGTCCGCCTTGGATCATGTGGTAAAGGTGCGGGATGACGCAGGCCTCGACGATGCACTGGCCGCGCGCGTCGAAGTCGATGCCCCACGGATTGCTCGTGCCCTCGGAGAAGACCTCGAACTCGCCGCGCACCGGCTGGTAGCGCCACACGCCCGCGTCGAGTTTCACGCGCTCGGCTTCGGACGTGCCGGGCTTGCCGACCTTGCTTTTCGTAAAGACGCCGTGGCAGCCGTAGAGCCATCCGTCCGGCCCCCAGGCGAAGGTGTTCAGCGTCTCGTGCGTGTCGTCGTAACCCCAGCCGTCGAGCAGCACGCGCGGCTCGCCGGCGGGCTTCGGCGCGTCGCCGTCCTGCATGGGGATGAAAAGGAGCTGCGGTGCCGCGCCGACAAAGACGCCGCCAAAGCCGACCTCGATTCCGCTCACGAGATTCAGCCCCTCAATGAAAACCGTGCGCCGGTCGAAATGCCCGTCGCCGTCCGTGTCCTCGAAGACGAGGATGCGATCCTTGCCCTCGCCGTCTTTCGCGCGCTGCGGATAGGTGTGGCTCTCGACGACCCACAGACGCGCGCGGTCATCGAGGCAGAAGGCGATGGGCTGCACGATGTCGGGCTCGCCCGCGAAAAGTTTCATCGCAAAGCCGGGCGGGAGCGTGGCCTCCTGCGCCGCGCGGTCGGGCGGCAGACCGTTGAATTTGATTGTGTCCGGCGAAAGGTCGGCGGCGCGCAGCAGCGCGGGGAAGGCGAAAGCGGCGGCGAGGACGGGGAGGAGTTTCATGGGTGCGCGTGTGTAACTCCGCCCGCGCGAAAAACCAAAGCGCCTATTTCAGCGGCGAGTAATCGGTCGCTTTCAGGAAGACCGATTTCACGCCGTCCGGCATGGTCAGCGAGCCGCCCCCTTTTTCCTCGCTGGCGGCTTTCGCGGCGATCCAGTCGGGGTCGGTGCGGAAGGCGTCGAAGGACGCTTTGGCCGCGTCCACGCTGGCGTGCGCGAGGAGATAGACGAGCGTGCGGTCGGCGTCCTTTTGCTGCGGCCCGGGCTGCCAGTACCAGAGGTTTGTCATCCCGTGCTTCGCGAAAAGTGCGAGCGTGTGGTCGCGGAAACGCGCGTGCAGCAGCGAGAGATTTCCCGGCGTAGTGGTATAGGTGCGCAGCTCGAAAACGCGCGCCCCTGGGCCCGCGGCCACGGTCACTGCGGGAGAAAAATCCGTCGCCATCAGCACCCGCTGAGGTTCATTTGGGGCGTCGGCGGCGAGCTCGTGGAGCTGGGCCAGGCCGGCCTTGATTTCGTCGTTGTTTTCCACGGCGTCCTTGAATTTTTCCGCCGCTTCCGGGCTGGCAAAGGCGGAGACGCTGATGATTTTGCCCGCGCCGTTTTCCACCGGCACAAAAACGCCGAGCGTGGGCAGCCCGAGCTTGGCGAGCGGCGGCATCAGCCGGTCGCGGATGAGGGCGTGGATTTCGTCCAGCTTGCCGGGCTTGGCGGTGATGCTGGAGAGCAGGTAAATGCGCTGGTCTTTTTCCGCGGCGGAGGCGGCGACGGTGGCGGTGAGCATGAGGGCGGCGAGGAGGGCGAGGGGTTTCATGCGGGGGAGGCTGCACGGCGCGGGGCGGGCTTGGCGAGCACGGATCAGCCGCGCCGAACCGGGGGCTACTCAGCGCCGAGGACAAAGTCCGCGATTTGCAAGGCGGCGTCCGGCTTGGCGAGGCGCGCGATGTTTTGCTCCCACTGCCGCCACGCCGCAGCGTCGTGGGCGAAAAGGCTTTCGATCTTCGCGGCGAGCGCACCGGCGGTCGGGCAGAGCGCGCCGCATTCGTTTTCAAAAAGCAGCCGCGCGTTGCCCTCCTCCTGCCCCGGCACGACGTGGGTGATGAGCATGGGTGTGCCGGCGGCAATGCTCTCCTGCACGGTCGCGCCGCCGGCTTTGCCGATGAGCAGGTGGTGCGTCATCAGCAGCTCGGGCATGCGGTCGGTCCAGCCGTGGAGCGCGAGCGGGCGGCCGGCGGCGGCGGCTTCGAGGCGCCGGCGCAGGGCTTCGTCGCGGCCGTAAGTGACGGTGAGTTGCAGGCCGGGAATTTCGAGCAGCCGCGCGACGATACCGGGCGCTTGCTCGGGCGCGGCATTGACCATGTAAAGGACGCGCGGCGGCGGCGGCGCGGCGCGTTCCGGGCGGTCGCGGGCGAAGCGCGGCGGCACCGGAAAGCCAAGGACGCGCAGTTTTTCCGGCGGCACGCCGGCGCGCTCCATGACGCGGGCGCTGGCCTCGTTCGGCACGAGAAAGGTGTCGCTCGGCGCACGATGCCAGACGGAATTGATGGTGATCGAGTCGGTGACGACGGTGTGAAAGGCGAACGGCCGCGTCGCGGCGTCCGGGTAGAGCTGGCGGATGAGGTAGGCGTAAAGCGGATAGACGGAGACCACGGCGACGGGCCGTTTCTCCGCGATGACCGCCGCGAGGGCGCGCCGCAATTTGCCCAAAAACGGCAGCGTCAACGGCACGATAGGCAGCCGGTCGATGAGCGCGAAGATGGCCGCCCAGACGCGCGGGGCGCGGTTGATGAGCGCGATATAATCGCGCCGCGAACGCTCGTAAAAAGCGCCGCCGGTGAGGGCGAAAAGGTCGAGCACCTCGGCGTCGGCCCCGCGCTCGGCGAGGGCCGTGTGCAGGCCGCGCGCGGCGGCGTTGTGGCCCTCGCCGTAGCCAGCGGTGAGGAGCAGGACTTTCGGCGGCATGGGTGCGGAGTGGAGCGGCGGGCGCGGGTGCTTGGCAAGTGACAATCCTGCGCGCCCGGCGGCTTCCCGCGTTTGCCCACTCGACAGCGGCGGTGGCGCGCTCTAGCTTGCCGCCGACTCTCCGCCCCACCACAAATGAAAAAATCCGCCTTCACCCTCATCGAGCTCCTCGTCGTCATCACCGTCATCGCCATCCTGGCCGGCATCGCCCTCCCGGTCTTTAGCAAGGTGATGGAAAGAAGCCGCGCCACGAGCTGCGCCAGCAATCTCAAGCAGCTCGGTCTCGGCGTAGCCGCCTACCTGAACGACAACGACGAGCAGATTTTCAAAGATCCGCCGGCGGACGCCGCGAACCCCTGGCCGAAGGTCTTGCAGGAAAAGTACGTGACGAACTGGAAGGTCTTCAAAAGCCCCTTTGACAAGCGCGCGGACGACAAAGACGCCAACGCGCCGGTCAGCTACGGCATCAACAAGAACGTGCTCACGCAAACGAGCGGCGCGGGCAAATGGGACGGCAATTTCTCGAAGATTGAAGCCCCGTCCCAACTCATCCTGATGGCCCCCGTCATGACCTCCGATGCGTCGGTCCCGACCTTTGATGCGAGCAACAAGGGCAGCATCAACGTGTCTCTGCCCCAGCCGTCGGGCGGCGGCAAAATCAAGCTCGGCACGCACAATGGCCGCTCGCAGATCAACGTGCTTTATGCCGACAGCCATGTGGCCTCGATCAAGTATCTGTCCAACTCCACTTCCGACTCCGACGCCTTCTGCTACGTCACGGCGGAAAGCACCGGCTCTTTGAGCGGCATAATCGTGAAGTGGCAGCCGCGGAAGCCCTAAACTACGGCTTTGACAAATGCGGCGGCTGCAGAGGAAAGCTGCCAGCTTCCTCCGAGCCTAGGCGAGGCAGCTTAAAGCCGCCGCAGCCACGCCGCTGTGGCGTATTTTATAGCGGAAAGTTCGCGCGCAGCCGCGATGTCGCTGTCCGCGAGAGATCGCCCGAAAACCTTGCGGGCAAAAGCCGCCCCGAGCCGCACGCTAAAATCCACGGGCTGCGCCGCGCCCTGCACGCTGCCCTGGTGCAGGAGCCCTTCGCGCGTGCGCCGCTGCGCCGCGCCGGCGATCTTCCCGTCCGCGCCGAGCAGGTCGTAGCGCGCGGGATTTTCAAAGCACGCCTCCGAGATTTTCGCGCCCGCCGCCGCCGCCACACGCACCGCCTGCCCCTGCCCTGCGAGCAGCGTGGCGATGCGCTCGTGGATCGCACGGTACGACTCCGCTGCACCGGTGCGGAAGAACGCGCACCTGCGCGGCACGATGAGCGTGTAAGTCACATCCGCGCCGTGCGGGACGATGCCGCCGCCCGTCCAGCGGCGCACCATTTCGCGCCCCGGCCAGGCCGCCTCCGCGTCCGCCACTTTCCCGAAATACCCGAACGACACCGCGGGCCGCGCCCAGCGATAGACGCGCAGCAGCGGCCCCGCCGCGTGCCGGAGCAGCACCTCGTCGAGCGCCATGTTCAGCGCGGCATCGTGCGGCTCGGGGTCGGCCATCTCGGTCAGTTCGTCGAAAATCATCGCGCCTCCGTCACGCCACGCCTTCCACCGCCGCGATCATCCGCACGGCCTGCGCCGCCGCGCGGACATGGTGAACGCGAAAAATCGCCGCGCTGCGCAGCATGCCCTGCACGATGCAGGCGACGGTGCCCGCGTCGCGCTCGGCGGGATTGGCGAGGCCGAGCACGTCGCCGATGACCGTTTTGCGCGAGACGGGCAGCAGGATCGGGCGCTCAAATTTCGCGAGGCGATCCAGTTCGCGGTAGATGCGCAGGTTGTCCCCGCGCTGCTTCGCGAAGTCGATGCCGGGATCGAGGATGAGCGTGTCGCGCGACACACCCGCGCGCTCGGCGAGGGCGATTTTTTCGGCGAAGAATTCGTCGAGCCGCGCCATCACGTCGTCGTAGCCGACGTGGGTGTGCGCGACCTTTGGCACGCCGACGCTGTGCATGATGAGCAGCGCCGCGCCCGTGTCCGCGCAGACGCGCGCGTTCTCGTCCGTGGGCAGCGCGCCGATGTCATTCAGGATGTGCCCGCCCGCCGCCAGCGCCGCGCGCGCGACGGCGGGACGCCAGGTGTTGATCGAGAGCAGCGCAGCGCTTTTCCACCGCTCGATGAAGCGAACCAACTGCGCCGCTTCCTCCTCCTCGCTGATCGGCCCACGGTTCGTCCGCGCGCTTTCCGCGCCGAGGTCGATGATGTCCGCACCGTCCGCGACCAGGCCGCGCGCCTTTGCCAGAGCGGCTTCCACGTCGGCGAGGCCGTCGCCGGAAAAGGAATCCGTGGAAAGATTCACGATGCCCATGACGAGCGGACGGCGCGGCCATTCGAGCGTCACGCCGCGAGCCACCAGCTTCATGGCAGCGGGACGAATGAAATCTCACGCCGCCGAAAGCGCACGCTCTGCGTGAAGCCCACGCCTTTCACCAGCGCCACCGCTTCGGCGAAACCCGCGCCGAGTTCCTCCACCGCGTGCGCGTCGGAATTGATGAGCAGCGGCGCCTGCGCCGCGTGCGCCAGTTCGAGAAACTCGCGCGCCGGGTACTGTTCGCGGCATTCCTTGCGCCAGCCCGCCGTGTTGATCTCGAAAGGCGTGTGCATCTCCGCGAGCGCGGCGACCGCGGGCTCGTAGAAGCGGCGCAGGTCGCCCGCCGGGCGATAGCCAAATTTTTTCGGCAGATCGGGATGCGCCATGAAATCGAACAGCCCGCTGCGCACCGCGCGCCCGTAGGTCTGCCAGTAGGCCGTCCAGATTTCCTCCACGCCGCCGTCGCGATAACGGGCCACATATTTCGGATGATCCACCTCCGCGCCGTCGGGCAGATAGTGGACGCTGCCGATGAAATAATCCCACTCCGCCAGCCCGCGCAGCTCCTCGATCCAAGCCTCGCGCCCGTCGAGAAAATCGCACTCCAGCCCGAGCCGGATGGTGAGCTGCGGAAACTGCGCACGCGCCTTTTCCACCTCCGCGAAATAGCGCGGCAAATCCTCGCGCAGCATCCGCCAGTCATCGAAATGAGCGGGCATTGGGTTGTGGTCCGCGAAGCCGATTTCGCCGAGCCCCAGTTCCACCGCGCGCGCGGAAAACTCGACGGGCCAGCCGGTCGCGTGGTGGCAGAGCGGGGTGTGGACGTGGTAATCGGCGAGCGCGGTGAACATCGGGCAGATGTTTTAGACAGAATTAACAGAATTAACAGGATGTCCTCGGCCGCCAGCCGGTGATCATTTTGTTAATTCTGTCAATTCTGTCTGATTCCCCCGCGCCCACTCTCCGCTTGCCGCACCGCGCACGCGCCGCCACCTTTCCCGCCCCATGAGATACATCGAAACCGTCTTTCAAAAACTGAAGCGGCATCCCAAGCGCATCGTTTTTCCAGAGGGCACCGAGCCGCGCGTGCTGCGCGCCGCCGCCCGCTTCGTCAAGCTGCAGCTTGGCGCGCCCGTCGTGCTGGGGAGCAAAAGCGAGATCGAAAAAGTGGCGCTCGCCGAGGACATCAGCCTCGACCACATCGGCATCGTCGATCCGCTCACGTCATCCGAACTGCCCGCCTTCATCAAGCGCTTGGAGAAGCTCAAACGCTACCACGACATTGGCCCGAAGCAGGCCGCTGACATCCTCGCGAATCCGAATTATTTCGGCGCGATGATGACGCAGTACGGGCTCGTCGATGGCCTCGTCACCGGCGCGCGCGAGACCGCCAGCAGTTCGCTGCGCCCGCTCATCCAGCTCATCAAACCGATGCCGACGACCACGAGCATTTCGTCCTGCATGATGCTCGACCTTTCCAACAAACGCTACGGCGAGCGCGGCGTCATGTTCTTCGCCGACTGCGCCGTCATCCCCGACCCGACGGTGGAGCAGCTCGCCGACATCGCCGTGCAGGCCGGCGCGGTCTGCCGCCAGATGACGGGCACCAAACCGCGGATCGCCATGCTGAGCTTTTCCACGAAAGGCAGCGCCGACCTGCCTTCGCCGCAAAAGGTCGCCGCGGCCACGGCCCTCGCGCGGCAGAAGGCCGAGGCGCAAATGCTGGAGATGGAAATCGACGGCGAACTCCAGGCCGACACCGCGCTGCTCACCGACCTCGCGCAAAAAAAAGCGCCGACGAGCCTCGTCGCCGGCAAGGCCAACGTCATGGTCTTCCCCGATCTGAACAGCGGCAACATCGGCGCGAAGCTCGTGCAGTATCTCGCCGGCGCGGAGACCTACGGCCAAATCCTCCTCGGCCTCACCAAGCCCTGCGCCGACCTCTCGCGCGGCGCGAGCGAGGACGACATTCTCGGCGTCGCCGCCATCATCGGCCTGCAAGCCATCGAATTTCGCAAGCTCTATCCGACCGATGCGGTCTAGCGCGAAACAATCCCAATCCCCCCGGAACCAAGCACCCGCGGCCCTCGCGCGGCCATCCGGGAGTTTTTGCCGATTGTTTTTCCGCTACACCACATGAACACCGTCACACCCCGCATCTTCGTCGCCGCCACGCAGCAGAATGACGGCAAGACCACCGTCGCGCTCGGCCTTTTCGCCGCACTCGCCAAGCGACTCGGACGCATCGGTTTCATCAAGCCCGTGGGTCAGCGTTTTGTCGAAGTGGACGGCAAGCGCATCGACGAGGACTCCGTGCTCATCGACCAGACCTTCAGCGTCCACACGCCGCTCGAAGCGATGAGCCCCATCGCGGTCGAGCCGGATTTCACCCGGCGCTACATCGAAAACTCGAACAACGAATTCCTCGTCCGCCGCATCCAGAATTCGTTCGACCGCGCGACTTGGGAAAAGGATTTCGTCATCGTCGAAGGCACGGGCCATGCCGGCGTCGGCTCCGTCTTCGATCTCTCCAATGCGCGCGTCGCCAAGCT
>JANXWQ010000087.1 GCA_025351065.1 Chthoniobacter sp.
GTCAGCCGCGGCGCGCACACCATCACGCTCGGCGCGCGCCAGCGCACCTCAAAGCTCGACCTCGCGCTGCGATGCAGCCTCGGCGAAGACTTCCTCGTCGCCCTGCCTGCCGGGGCCGAAATCACCGCGCTCACGCACAACGGCCAGACCATCCCCGTGCGCCAGGACGGCGGCAAGCTCATCATCCCGCTGCGCCCCGGCGAGCAGAGCGTGGGGCTCGCGTGGAAAACGAACACCGCCCTCGCCTTTCACACCCTCGCCGAGGACGTGCGCCTGCCCGTGGAAAGCGCCAACATCCACACCACCATCACTGTGCCCGACGACCGCTGGGTGCTGTGGGCGCACGGCCCGCGCAACGGCCCCGCCGTGCGGTTCTGGGGCATCCTGCTTTGCTCCCTGCTCGCCGCCCTCGCGCTCGGCCGCGTCGCCCGTTCGCCGCTGCGCACCGTCGAGTGGATGCTCCTCGTCATCGGCCTCACGCAAGTCCCGCTGCCCGCCGCGCTCCTCGTCATCGGCTGGCTTTTCCTGCTGGCGTGGCGCGGCGGAGAAACTTTCCAGCGCCTCAGCAACCGCAGCTACAACGCGGTGCAAGTCGCCCTCATCCTTCTCACCGCTGCCGCACTCGGCATCCTGATTTTCGCCGTCGGCGAAGGGCTGCTCGGCAGCCCGGAAATGTTCATCACCGGCAACGGCTCCACCCGCACCGCGCTCCGCTGGTTCCAGGCGCGCAGCGAAAATCTTTTGCCGCGCCCCGGCTGCTACTCCATCTCGATCTGGTGGTACCGCTTTGCCATGCTGGCGTGGGCGCTGTGGCTCGCCGCCGCGCTCATCCGCTGGCTGCGCTGGGCGTGGCAAAGCTTCGGCACCGGCGGCTTTTTCCGGCGCAAGCCGAAAGCCATCATCACCCCGCCGCCGCTGCCCAATAAATCATCCTAAATGACCGCCATGCGTTTTCTCGCGACTGAGCCCAGCCGCCCATGAAATTTTCCGCCCGTTATTTTTTCATCCTGCTCGCGCTCGTGTCCGTGGCGCGGTCGGAAACGCCGCCGGACATTTTCGCGCGCGAGAATCTGGTGGCGTGGTGCATCGTGCCTTTCGACACGAAAAAGCGCGGGCCGGAGGAGCGCGCAGCGATGCTGGAGCGGCTCGGGATCAAACGGCTCGCCTACGATTATCGCGCCGAGCACATCCCGACTTTCGATGCGGAACTGGACGCTTTGAAAAACCACGGCATCGAGCTGACAGCGTGGTGGTTTCCCACAGTGCTGAACGACGTGCGCGCAACATCCTCGCCGTGATCGCGCGGCACGGCGTGCATCCGCAGCTCTGGGTCACGGGCGGCGGCGGACCGGTGAAATCGCCCGAAGAGCAGGCGCAGCGCATCGAGCAGGAGTGCGCGCGCCACCGGCCCGTCGCGGAAGCCGCGGCGCAACTCGGGTTGAAAGTCGGGCTCTACAATCACGGCGGCTGGTTTGGCGAGCCGGAGAACCAGCTCGCGATCCTCGAAAAACTCGCGCTGCCAAACGTGGGCCTCGTTTACAACTTCCACCACGGCCACGGAGAGATCGCCCGCTTCCGCAAACTGTGGCCGAAAATGCAGCCACACCTCATCGCGCTGAACATCAACGGCATGGTCCCCGACGGCGACCGCCTCGGCCGCGGCACCATCACCATCGGCACCGGCACGGAGGAAAGCTGGATGCTCCGCGTCGTCCGCGACAGCGGCTGGCACGGCCCCGTCGGCCTCGTCGGGGACCGCCCGCAACTCGACGCCGAGGACGCGCTGCGCGACAACCTCGCGGGCTTGGAAAAACTCCGGCCCACGCTCGCGCCGCCGTGAGCGGACGCGCGGCGATTTTCGGAAGGGAATCGCTTGGAAGTTCCACGTTGCATGTTTAAGTGCGCCCCTCACTCGTCCAACGCCGCATTTCCCACCACGAAAGTCTATTAACTCTTCCACGACTATCATCGGCGCGGGTCCGGCGGGGCTGACGGCGGCTTACCTGCTGGCGAAGGCGGGCGTGCCCGTGGCGGTGCTGGAGGGTGATCCGGTTTACGTGGGCGGCATCTCCAAGACGGTGACTTACAAGGGCTACCATTTCGACATCGGCGGGCATCGGTTTTTCTCGAAGTCAAAGGAGGTCGAGGATCTGTGGAGCGAGCTGCTGCCGGACGACATGCTGGTGCGCCCGCGGTCGTCGCGCATCCTCTACCGGGGGAAGTTTTTCAGCTATCCGCTGAAGGCCGGCGAGGCGCTGGTGAAGCTGGGCATTTTCGAGACGCTGCGGTGCGTGCTGTCGTACGGGTGGGCGCGGGTGCGGCCGGTGCGGAACCCGCGGAGCTGTGAGGACTGGGTAAGCAATCAGTTTGGCCGGCGGTTGTTCAGCATTTTTTTCAAGACCTATACCGAGAAAGTGTGGGGCATGGACTGCAAGGAAATCTCGGCGGACTGGGCGGCGCAGCGGATCAAGGGGCTGTCGCTCTCGACGGCGGTGCTCGCGGCGCTTTTTCCGAAGAAGAAAGCGCGCACGGGCGGGGCGGTGGTGAAAACGCTGATCGACTCCTTTCGCTATCCGCGCCGCGGGCCGGGGATGATGTGGGAGGCGTGCGCGGCCAAGGTGTGGGCGCTCGGCGGCACGGTCGCGATGGGGCGGCGCGTGACGCAGTGCCGCTACACGCCCGAGACCGCGCAGTGGACGGTGACGACGCGCGACGCGGCGGGCGGCGAGCAGTGCGCGACGGCGGCGCAGCTCATCTCGAGCACGCCGATGCGCGAGCTGGTGGCGATGCTCGGCGACCAAGTCTCCGACGAGGCGCGGCACGCGGCGGGCGAGTTGAAATACCGCGACTTCATCACGGTGGTGCTGATGCTCAAGGATCGCGGCGTTTTCGCCGACAACTGGATCTACATCCACGACCCGACGGTGCAGGTGGGTCGCGTGCAGAATTTCAAATCGTGGTCGCCCGAGATGGTGCCCGACCCGGCGATGACGTGCTACGGGCTGGAATATTTTTGCTTCGAGCACACGGGCCTGTGGAATCTCACGGACGAGGAGCTGCAGGCGCTCGCGCGGCGCGAGATCGTGCAGCTCGGCATCGCGCGGGCGGAAGACATCGTGGACGCGCATGTGGTGCGGCAGCTCAAGGCGTATCCGGTCTATGACGACGCCTACGCCGGCCATGTGGAGACGATCCGCGCGGAGCTGGAGGCGAAGTTTCCGACGCTGCATCTCGTGGGGCGAAACGGGATGCACAAATACAACAACCAGGATCATTCGATGATGACGGCGATGCTGTGCGCGAAGAACATCCTGGCTGGCGAGCGGCAGTTCGATTTGTGGGGCGTGAATGAGGACGCGGAGTATCACGAATCCGGCGAGCATCGCGCGGCGGCGGCGGGGCTGCGGCAGGTGCCGCGGGCGGTCTCCGCTGCGGGATGAAGCCGGCGCGCGTGGTCAGCGTACCGGTGCTCCTGCTGGCGACGGCGCTGGTCTTTCCGTTCGTGGCGGCGCTCGCCATGACGAAGGGGCTGAATCACGACGAGAATCAGCACGTCGCCGCGGGGGCGATGGTCGCGCGCGGGCTGCTGCCGTACCGGGATTTTCCGCACTTTCACACGCCCTACCTTGCGTTCATTTACGCGGCGCTTTTTCACGCCACGGATCATCTGCTGCTCGCGGCGCGGCTGTTCGGGGCGGCGTGCGCGAGCGCGATGGCGGGGCTGGTCGGGAGCATCGGTTACACGCTGTTTCGCGAGCGTGGAAAAAGGTGGGCGGCAGGTGCGGGCGCGGGCGCGGTGGTGCTGTGTCTCACGGCGGGGCTGTTTGGGCAGACGGTCGGGCACGCGTGGAATCACGAGCCGTCGCTGCTTTTTGCGCTGCTCGCTTTTGTGGCGCACGTCGTAGGGATCGGGCGGCAGCGGAGCGGGTGGCTCGTCGCGAGCGGCGCGCTGCTCGGCGTGGCCATCGGCACGCGGCTGACGTTTGCGCCGCTGGTCGCGCCGTTCGGTTTGGCGCTGATTTTTTTCGGGCCGTCGCCGCGGTCGCTGCTGAGTTTCGCGGGTGGACTGCTGCTCGGCAGCGTCGGGCTTTTCGCCATCTTCGCGGTCGCGCCTGAGCAGACTTTTTTCGGCACGTTCGAGTTTGCCAAGGTCAACGTCGCCTACCTCAAGGAGCGCACGATGACGCTGCCCGACAA
>JANXWQ010000202.1 GCA_025351065.1 Chthoniobacter sp.
GCGCGTCCTGGCTGGAGACGCCCACGGCGCAGGCTTTCGCCGAGCCGCCCATGGTTTTGAACAGCGCTTTCAGCTCGTGCCCGAGCGTGTCCGCGGAATCCACGGGGCCGCTGAGAACGTGCGAAGCGTAATGCGTGACCACGAAGCGGTTCCCGCCCTTGCGCTGGAGCAGCACGGATTTGAGCGAGTAGCGGCCGAGGTCAACGCCGATGACGGATGTGAGAGCTTTTGCCATTGCGATTTGATTCTAAAGCAGCCGATGTGCCGGGCTATGGGGATTCTCAAAAATTTCCCGCCGCCGCCGCTTTTGCCGTCGCCGCATGCCGCCCGTTTTGCGGCAGATCGGAAAGCATTTGCGCCAGCACCAGCAGCGCGACGCCCGCGGCGATGACGATGAAAAGCACGCCGCCCACGAGCAGCATCGCGCGGTTGCGCCCGCCCGTGCCGCGCTGCGCGCGCTGCATGGCGAGCTGGCCGTCGAGCATTTGCAGGAGTTGTTCTGGCGTTGTCTGAGTGGTTGCGGTTTCTTTCATGGCTTGCAAAAAAATTGATTCAAAATGTCTGGCGCTACTCCCCAGGAAAAAGCTCATGTCGGGCCACTTTTCGGATTTCTTGCAGCCATGCTCCCCGGCCTCGCCGCGGGCTGGCTGTTCGAGGGGCGCGGCTACTGGTGGGCCGACGAGCCGCGCTACTGGGTTTGCCCGCTGCAAACGCTCGTCGGCGGCGCGCTGCTTATCCGCTACTGGCGCTACCTCGCACTCCGCCTGCCCGCGCGCGCGTGGATCGCTGTGCTCATCGGCGTCCTCGCCCTCGTCATTTGGATCGCCCCGCAGGCGTTCCTCGGCTTTGCCCCGCGGCGCGATGGGTTCGACGCGGGCTACTTCGGCGACCACGGCTGGCCCTATGCGCTAAACACCGGCCTCCGCTTTGTCCGCCTCGTCATCATCGTCCCGCTCGTCGAGGAGATTTTTTGGCGCGGCTTTCTGCTGCGCTACCTCATCGACGACGATTTTACCGAAGTGCCCGTCGGCGCTTTCTCGTGGCTCTCCTTCGGCGTGGTCGTCGGCGGTTTCATGATCGAGCACACCTTCCCCGACTGGCCCGCCGCCATCCTCACCGGCGCGCTGTTCAATCTCGTCGCCTACCGCACCCGCTCGGTCAGCGCGTGCGTGCTCGCCCACGCCGTCACCAATCTCCTCCTCGGCCTCTACGTCATGCACACCGGCCAGTGGGGCTTTTGGTGAGAAAGCACTCGCGCTGAGAGACTGTGAAACAGGTCTGGCGCGGGGCTGTTCCGTCGCTTCTCTCCGAGAAGCGGGGAAAGCAGTCGCCGCACTTTTTCACAGCCGCTTATGGCTTCGCGGGATGCCCTTCTTTGTAGTGCGCGCCGAGCAAGTCCGCGCCGAAATCGTGATCGAAATCACGCCACACGCTGTGGACGTGGTTCGCCTCGTTCTGCGTGTTGTCATACTCGAGGACAAAGTGCCCGCCTTGCACGCGGTAGTAGTGCGGCTGCCCGCGGTCGAAGCCGCCGGCCCACGCGAAATAAAGATTCCCGAGCCCGGCCTTTTCGATTTTCGCGAGGTCTTCCGCCGCCACATCGGGCCGGCAGCGGAAGAGGTATTCCTTGATGATCTTCATCAGCATCGCCGTCTGCTCCGGCGTCATTTTGCTCTGCGCGAGACCCTGCGGCGTGGTGTCGTTGCGGCCCGGCACGTCGAAGATTTCCTTCGGCGCTTCGGCCAGAATCACGGCTTCCTTCCGCTGCTCTTCGGTGAGCGCTTTCACGAGCGTGCGGCCCAGCTCCTCCTCGGTCGCGAGCACGCGCGTGCCGGTGCGCGGGCCGGTGCGGACCTCGCCGGGGTTCGTGCCGAAAAATGATGGCGTCATGGATGGCGCGGCATCACCCGCGGCGGTGAAATTCAGCGAGAGATGATGCCCCTCCACGCGCCAGCCCCACGGCTCCGCACCGCCCGGCGTGCCGAAGATGGAAACGAAATACCGCTCCGGGTCGCGCACATTCACCGGCTTCGCTTTCTCCAGCTCCGCCAGCACCGCCTCCAGACTCATGATCGACACCGCCTTCGCATAGCCCCCATTGCTCAGCCCCGTGGCCAGCAGCGCGTGCGCGAGCAACCGCTGCTCCTGCGTCATTTCCTTGATCTGCAAACCCTTTCTCTCCCGCGGGATGAAATGCCAGTTCGTCCGCTCCTCGCCCGCGAAATCAAACGTGGCCTTCGCCTTCTGCTCCGCAGTCAGCGCGGAGAGGAAGTTATTCGCCGCGGCGGACATCTCCGCCGTGGCGTCGTGCGCGCGCAGCGGTGTGAGGAGGAGTGAAAAGGCGAGCGTGAGGGCGAGGGAGTTTTTCATCGGGCGTGAGTCCACGAAAGACACGAAAGGACACGAAAGGGAAAGCAATTTGGCGCGGGAAAAAAATCCAACAAGCCGTCATTCTGAACGCAACCATTGGAAGCTTTGCGACAATGGCGGAGTGAAGAACCGCGCGGTAGGGACGGCACTCCGTGCCGTCCGCGGGCAAGCGTAGCGCGGCGGTGGGCAGGCGATGCGCTGCTCCCACTTGCCGCCTCGCGGCGCTCGCCCCGGACCGCACGGAGTGCCGTCCCTACCCGCGTCACCTTCCCGATCACTTCTTCGGCCACTGCCAGCTTTCGTCGAAGAACCCTGCGTCCACCACCAGCCCCGGCCAATGCGCGCCCGGCGGCGTGCGGAGGTCGATGATCGCCCAGTCGGGCAGCTTCGGCGTTTGCAGCGCGTTGGTCGTGGTGCTGCCTTCGCGGAAGGTGAAGCCGCTGTTGAGGACGACGTAGCGTTTGGGGTTCGCGGGGTTGGGAAAGATGAGGATCGGCGCGTGATCGGGGGCGGAATATTTGGCGGTGCCGATTTGCACGGAGTCGGCGGTCCACGAGAGCGGGAACTGCGGCACGGTTTTCGAGAGCGCCGCATGTTCGAAGAGCGTCTTGATCGCGCGGTTGCTCGACGGGTCGCCCCAGAGGATGAGGTTGGCATTCGCGACATCCTCCGCCGTCAGCGCGGTGTCGTCTTTCACCCGGACGTCGCCGCGGAAGACGCGCCGCCATTCGGTGATCGCGCGCTCCATCTCGCTCTTCGTCCATGCGCCGAGCTTTTCATTCAGCGGCTTGCCGGTCGGTCGGATGAAAAGGAACGAGTCCACAAACGCGTCGTCGATCGGCCCGGTGAGGCCGTGCGTTTTGCCCGCGACGTAAGCCGTTGGCGTCGCTTCCCATTTGCCGCCCGCGACCTTGGCGAAGTGCGCCGTCCAAAAATCCTCCACCGGCGGGCCGACCACTTCCTGCCCGTCGATGACCACGCGCGGTGGATGCGTCTTGTCGAGCGGCGCGGGCGCGACGGGCAGCGCGATGGTGAAGGCCGCGACGTTCTTCGTCTTCACGCGGAAGGTGCCTTCGTCCGCCAGCTCGGCGTCGATGTCCGCGCGCTCGTAGTGCTTTTCGAGCGCGTCGAGCGTGATCCATTTCATCGTCGGGTAACGCAGCGTGTAGGTCGTGAAGCGCACCTTCGGCGGCATCGCGGGCGTGCCGGCGGCGATCATCTCGTCGAGCCACGCCGCGAGCTGCTCCTTCGCGCCGGGCTCGTACGCGTGCTTGGTGTTCGGGCCAATGATGCGCTCCATTTTCACGCCCTCGGTGGCGCAGATTTTTTCCATCATGTCGGCGCTGGCGCGCTGCGGGTCGATCTCGCCGGAGTAGGCCATGAGCGGATTGTTGGCGAGGTTCGCGGCGTAGTCCGTGGCGTTGGTGTAGTGGAAAAGCGCCTGCTCCCACCACGTCGGCGGCTCGCCCTTCTTCGCGTTGAAGACGTCCGCGTAAATCGCCGTCTCGCAAAAGCCCGCGCCCGGCGACATCGCGCACCACTGCCCGGCGTGATGCGTGCCGAGATGCCACGCGCTCGCGCCGCCCATCGAGAAGCCCGCCATCGCGATGCGCAGCGGATCGATCGGGTAGCGCGCCTGCACCGAGGCCATCGCCTCGAAGACATCCGTCTCGCCGGCAAATTTCGTCGCGTTGCAAAAGCGTCCGTAGGGATGGACGACGATCGTGTTGGCCGGGGTGAATTCGCCTTTCGATTTCCAGCGCTCGTCGAGAAAGGCCAGCTCGGTGCGCTTGTCATTGCGGCCCGCGAGCCAGACGAGCAGCGGGCGCGGCGACTTGGTTTGGCTGTCCGGCACCACGAGTCCGTACGGCTGCACGGAGCCGTCGATTTTGGAAACGTAGCCGCGCAGCACCGGCCCGGAAGCCTGTGCCCACGGGCTTTGGCCGCTCTTGAGCGCCTTCCCGCGGTCCATGCCCTCGGCCAGCGCGCGCTTCGCGGAGGCGACCTGTTTCACGTCCATGAACTCATCGTAGCGCAGCGCCCAATCGACGGCTTTGTGAAAGATCTGCACGTCGGGCAGCAGCGCGAGCAGCACGGGGTTCGCTTTCAAACTCCCGCGCAGTCCGTCGATTTCGCGCCCGAGCGAAGCGACGCCGGTTTCGAGTTCTTTGCGATCCGCGTCGGGGATGGCGACGCCGGGCGGCGGGTTTTGTTTGGTCGTCGGCGGAGGTGTCTGGGCGAAAGCCGTGGCGGTGAAAGCGAGAGCGAGGATGAGGGAACGCATGGCGCGAAGGTGGGTGG
>JANXWQ010000203.1 GCA_025351065.1 Chthoniobacter sp.
TCCCCTACAGCTCCGCCGCCCTTGCCGCCCACAGCTCAGACGAGGCTGCCGAAACGCCGAAGCGGCAGCACTGGTTCGCCGCTCGCGCGCGAGGCGGTGAGATCGACGTCGAACTCCGCGACCCAGTCGTTCGCCGCCGCGGGATCGACGAGCATCTGCTGCACGCGCCAGCGGCGTTGGTCTTCGGATGGCGTGACGTAGGTGTGGCGCAGATTGCGCGCGGCGGGATCGAGGCAGATGCGCTCGTGTTCGAGGTGGTACGCGTCAAGGGCGCGCCGGAGCCGGTCGGCAGTCCACGGCTCGGCTTCGTCCGATGGCGTCGCGCTCACAACGGACAGAGCAGTTTCAAAATCGCCGCTCACCAGCGCGCGGAGGAAGGTGAAGATGCGGTTGCGGATCGCGGCGGTGAAAGCCTTCGCGTCGCGGGTGATGTCGCGGGCGGCTTCCTCCGCGCCGGGCGGGCGCGCTTCGGCCTGCGCGCCGCGCGGCACGTAGTCGGGGTCGCGCATTTTCTCCCACTCCTCGAGCAGGCTGGAGTCGATCTCCCGGAGCATGGTGGCGAGGTAGAGTTCCATCTCGCGGATGGTGTCGTTCTTCGCGGCGTCGGGCACGGTTTGCGCGAGCACTTTGTGGACGTTCGAGAGATGCCGCAGCAGCACGCCTTCCGCGCGCTGGAGCTCGTACACCTTGATGTAATCGGAGAACGAGCGGAACTCCTCGAACATCTCCCGCGCGATGGATTTCGGACGGATGTTTTCCTGCCCGACCCACGGATGCTGCGCGGCGAAAGCGTTGAACGTCGAGTAGATGAAATCGCGGTTCGGCTTCGGGTATTCGAGCTTCTCCAGCTCCTCCATCCGCGCGTTGTAATCGAGCCCCTGCATCTTCATCTCCGCCACCGCCTGGCCCTTCACCTTGTCGAGCTGGCGGCGCAGGACCACGTCGGGATCTTCGAGGATGGACTCGACCAGCGTGAGCACCACGAGCGCGTAGTCCGGCGCCTGGGGGTCCATGAGCGGGAGCGTGTCGTGGAGGTAAAGCGAGAGCGTCTGGTTCATCGAGAAATCGTCCTGCAACGCCACATTCACGCGCATCTTTGCGCCGTCCGCCGTCTGCGGGATGAACTCGATGATCCCGCGCGCCACCAGCGCGCGGAAAAGCTGCCAGCCGCGCCGCGTCAGCGCCTTTTTCGCCTTCGGCAGCTCGTGGCAGCGCGCGATGATCTCCTGCATCGCGCGGCAGCCGTCGCCCGCGCGACGGAGCACGTTGAGCAGCATGCCGTGGCCGATTTGAAACTGGCTCGTCAGCCGCTCCGGCGGCGCGGCGATGAGGCGCGCAAACGTCTGCCGGTCCCAATTCACAAAATTCCGCTCCGGCGGCTTGCGCTTCACGAATTTCTTTCCGCCGCCCGCCTGCTTTTGCTCCAGCAGCAGATTCTCGATCGCGTGCGCCGGCGCCTGCGCCACCACCCACCCGCAGTCGTCGAAGCCCTTCCGCCCCGCGCGCCCGCTGATCTGATGAAAGTCCCGCGCGCTCAGGATCGCCGTCTTCTGCCCGCTGAATTTGCAAAGCTGCGTGAACAGCACCGTGCGGATCGGCACATTGATCCCGACGCCCAGCGTATCCGTGCCGCAGATCACTTTCAGCAACCCGCGCTGCGCGAGCTGCTCGGTGAGCACGCGGTATTTCGGCAGCAGCCCCGCGTGATGCAGCCCGATCCCGTGCCGCAGCCATTTCCTGATCTCCGGGCCGTACGGGCTGCTGAATTTGAAACCCTCCAGCGCCTGCGCGATGGCCGCCTTCTCCTCCCGCGTGCAGACATTCGTGCTCGTGAAATCCTGCGCGCTCTGCGCCGCCTCCATTTGCGTGAAATGCACGACATAGACCGGAGCCTTGCCCCCCGCGACGAGGCTTTCCAGCGTCGCTGCCAGCGGCGTTTCCGCGTAGGAAAACTCCAGCGGCACCGGCCGGTCCTGCGACGCGATGGTCACGGTCTCGCGCCCGTTCAGCCGCGTCAGCGCCTCCGCAAAAAACGCCGTGTCGCCGAGCGTCGCCGACATCAGCAGAAACCGCGTCTGCGGCAGCGTGAGCAGCGGCACCTGCCAGGCGACGCCGCGCTCGCGGTCCGAGTAGTAATGGAATTCGTCCATCACCACGTCGTGAACCTTCGCGTCCGGGCCGTCGCGCAGGGCGATGTTGGCGAGGATTTCCGCGGTGCAGCAGAGGATCCGCGCGTCGCGATTGACCGAGGCGTCGCCCGTGCTCAGCCCCACATTTTCCGGCCCAAACTCGCGGCAGAGCGCGAGCCATTTTTCGTTCACCAGCGCCTTGATCGGGCAGG
>JANXWQ010000208.1 GCA_025351065.1 Chthoniobacter sp.
TCCTGCACAATCGGCGGCTTGGTCTTGATGTGCCGCGCCACGAGATTCGCCGCGTCGAGTTCGTCCAGCCCAGGCGCGTCCACGCGGATCGTGTAGGTGTTGATCGCCGAACCTTTCAAATGGCACGCGAGCGCCGCGATCATGCTGGAATCCACGCCGCCGGACAGGTATGAGCCGACCGGCACGTCCGCCTTCAGCCGCGTGTCCACGGCGCGCAGCATGACCTGCTCGAATTCATCGACGAGCTTCTTCGGATCATCGCCGCGCTCCTCGTCGCCGCGGTCGGGAAAATCCATCTGCCAATAAGGGTGCGCCGCGATTTCGCCGCCCGGCGTGATGTCGAGATAGTGCCCCGCGCGCAGCATCTGCACGCCATCGAAACAAGTGATCGGCCCGGGCAGCGCGGAAAACGAAAAAATGTGGTCGATGCCGCGCCGGTCCGCCCGCGCGGGCACCATGCCTGAGGCCAGCAGCGCCTTGATCTCCGACGCGAAAAGCAGCCAGTCGCCCTGCCGCGTCCAGTAGATCGGGCAGATGCCAAAGCGGTCGCGCCCGAGCACCAGCCGCCGCGCGCGCTCATCCCACAGCGCGATGGCAAACTGCCCGCGCAGCCGCTCAAACATCCCGCGCTGATGCTCCTCCCAAAGATGCGGAATGATCTCCGTGTCGCAGTGCTTCACCAGCCGATGCCCGCGCGCCTCCAGCTCCGCCCGCTTTTCGAGATGGTCGAAAAGTTCGCCGTTGAAAACCACGGTGACACTCCCGTCCTCGTTCGTCACCGGCTGCTGCCCATCCGCGAGCCCGACGATGCTCAGCCGCCTCGACGCCAGCGCGAGGCCTGGCCGAAAGTGAAACCCCTCCTCATCCGGCCCACGATGCACGATCGCGCGGGCCATGCGGCGCACGACTTCTTCGGGCACCGTTCGCTGCTCAACGAGATCAATAATACCAGCGATGCCGCACATGGCCTTCCCTCTACTTCGCCGCGAGCCCGGCTGGCGACCGTATTCTGAAATGAGTTCTTTCCGACCCGTCGCGCCCGCGAATTTTCACCCCGTGACGCGATGAGGCGCCGCATTCGGTCAGCCAGCGTCGCAAAATCACCGACTATGGTGTTGTCCTCGTCCAGATTGTGACTTAATCAGGCCGCCCCCGAGGTCGGGCACGATACTATCTCTATGCAAAAAGAACGCATCGCCATCATTGGAATCGGCTGCCGATTCCCCGGCGGAATCAACCACCCGGACGCGCTCTGGAAGCTGCTGGTCGAGGGTCGCGAGGCCGTCAGCGACGTGCCGCCGGATCGGTGGAATGTGGAGCGCTTTTACGATGCGGAGCCAGGGCTGGCGGGAAAGTCCGTGGCCAAACGCGGGGGCTTCATCGAGGGCATCGACCAGTTTGATCCGCAGTTCTTCGGCATCTCGCCGCGCGAGGCGCCCTACATCGATCCACAGCAACGACTGCTGCTGGAGACGGCGTGGGAGGCGATCGAGGACGCGGGCCTGGTGCTCGATTTTGAAAAGGGCACCGACATCGGCGTGTTCGTCGGCATTTCGCACAACGACTATCAGGTGATCCAGGGCACACCGTGGGACTCGCAGGGCATCACGGCGCACTCGCCCACCGGCAGCGCGCACAGCATTGCGGCGAACCGCATTTCCTACTGCCTCAATCTGCGCGGCCCGAGCGTGGCGATGGACACCGCCTGCTCGTCCGCGCTCACCGCCCTCCACGCGGCGTGCGAACACATCCGCTCCGGTCGCGGCGACACCGCGCTCGCCGGCGGCGTGACTGTGATGATTACGCCCGGCGGCTTCATCGGATTTTCGCAGGCGTCGATGCTTTCGCCCGAGGGCAAATGCAAGGCGTTCGACGCGTCGGCCAACGGCTTCGTGCGCGGCGAAGGCGCGGGCATGGTGCTGCTCAAGCGGCTGTCGCAAGCCCTCGCCGATGGCGACCCGATCCACGGCATCATCGTGGGCACGGCCACCAATCAGGACGGCCACACCAACGGCATCTCGCTGCCGAGCGCGCAGGCGCAGGCACGGCTCGTCAGGGACGCCTGCGCGGATGCGGGCATCGCGCCAGCGCAGATCGGATTTGTGGAAGCGCACGGCACCGGCACGGCGGTGGGCGATCCCATCGAAGCCCACGCGCTCGCGGAGGCTTTGTGCGGCGAGCGGCAGACGCCGCTGCTCATCGGCTCGGTGAAAACGAACGTCGGCCATTTGGAAACCGCGGCCGGCGTCGTCGGCCTCGTCAAGGCTGTGCTCGTCCTCAAGCACCGTCAGATTCCCGCAAACCTTCATTTTGAAACGCCCAATCCGAACATCGACTTCGACGGCTTAAAACTGCGCGTGAACACCACGCTCGAAGCGTTCCCCGAGACTGACGGCCCGCGCCTGGTGGGCGTCAACTCCTTCGGCTTTGGCGGGGCCAACGCCCACGTCATTCTCGAAGAAGCGCCGCCGCGCCCGCACCTCGAACACTCCGACGAACCCACCGAGCGCCCGTGGCCCATCCTGCTCTCCGCGCGCTCGGAGGACGCACTGCGCGGCACCGCGCTCCAGCTCGCCAAATGGCTCGACGAACGCGCGCACGCCAATGGCGATTCGCCGCTGCTGCCCGACCTCGTCTATTCGCTCGGCGCGCGCCGCAACCATCATCAGCACCGCCTCACCGTCGTCGCGAACTCGATGACCGAGCTGGTGCAGGAGCTCGACGGCTTCGGCGTAAAAGGTGAGAGCCTCAAGGCCCGCGCGACCTTCACCCCGCGCCCCGAGCACGCGCCCCGCGTCGCCTTCGTAATGTCTGGCCAGGGCCCGCAATGGTGGGGCATGGGCCGCGAGCTGATGCGCCACGAACCGGTCTTCCGCGCGACGCTCGAACGCTGCGCCGCCGCGATGAAACCGTGGGCGAAATTTTCACTCCTCGATGAACTCGCGCGCACCGAGGAAACCTCGCAGATGCACCGCACCGAAATCGCGCAGCCCGCGATTTTCGCCGTGCAGGTCGCGCTCGCGGCGCTGTGGCGTTCGTGGGGCATTGAGCCTGTCGCGGTCGTCGGCCACAGCGTCGGAGAAATCGCCGCGGCGTGTGTCGCGGGCGTGTTCAGCATCGAGGAAGGCGCGCGCGTCATCGTGCTGCGCTCGCGCTTCATGGACGGCTGCGCGCGCGGCCAAGGCACCATGCTCGCCGTCGGCCTCGGCGAAGACGAGGCGCGCACTTTGATCGCGCGTCACGACCGCACCGTCACCATCGCCGCGATCAATGGCCCGCGCTCGCTGACGCTGGCCGGCGCAAAGATTTCGCTGGAGGCGATGCTCGCCGAACTGGAGCCGCAGGGCGTCTTCGCGCGGCTCGTGCGCGTGGACCATCCGTTTCATCACCCGCTCATGCGGCCCGCGTCCGAGGAGCTGGAGGAAGCCATCGCCGACCTCCAGCCGCAGGGCGGCACGATCCCGTTTTTCAGCACCGTCACCGGCAAACGCTGCGCGGGCGAAACGTGCGGCCCGGAGCACTGGGGCCGCGGCGTGCGGCAGCCTGTGCAGTTTGCGGCGGCGGTGAATGCGCTCGCCGATTTCGGCGTGGACCTATGGCTCGAAATCGGCGCACACCCCGCGCTCGTCCATTCGATCCAGGAATGTCTCGCCGCCCGCAGCACGAAGGCCCCCGTCTTTTCCTCCGCCCGCCGCGAACGCGAGCACGAGTCGCTTCTCGAAACCGCGACCGACCTCCACCGCGCCGGCGTGACGCTCGACTTCGCGGCGATGACGCCCTCGCGCCGCCTCCTCGCGCTGCCCGCCTACGCGTGGGACAAAAGCCGCTGGTGGAACGAAGCCGCCGACTGGCGCGAAGGCCGCCTCGCGCCCGGGGGACGCGGCATGTTCGACATCCGCCTGCCGCGCGCGACGCCCACCTGGATTGCGCGGCTCGACAACCGCCACATGGCCTTCCTCAAGGATCACAAAGTGGACAGCCACGTCATCTTCCCCGCCGCCGGTTTCGTCGAGCTGGCGCTTGAAGCTGGCGTGCAATTGTTCGAGGGCCGCGCGTTCGTCGTCGAGGACTTCGAGATTCGCAAACCGCTCATCTTGCCCGACCCCGCGTCCGGCGTGAGCATCGAGATTTCCTACGATCCCAACGAGCGCACCTTCGCGATTCAGAGCCGTTTTGAAAATGGCGCGGCGTGGTCGCTGCACGTCGTCGGCTCAATGCGCGGCGAACGCACCGAGTCGCCGTTTGCCCACTCGACGCTCGACCCAAATCCGGCGCTGCAACCGGTCGAAGTCGAGGCGTTCTACCGCTACATGGCCGACCTCGGGTTGAAATATGGCGAAGAGTTTCGCTCGGTGCGCGAGCTTTCGGCGGCGGCGGGCGAATCGCAGGGACGCGTCGCGCTCTCGGAGGAAATCGCGAAGCGCGCGGACGAGTATCCGCTGCATCCCGTGCTGCTCGACGGCGCGCTGCACGTCCTCTCCGCGGGCCGTTCGACAGTCGAGACGCGCGGCTCGGGAATGAAGCTGCCGGTCCGTTTCGGCCGCATCCTTTTCCTGCGCACACCGGGCGCTTCGGCGCGGGTGCGCGCGAGCGTGGTGCATTGCAGCGACGACTATTTTGAAGGCCGCCTCGGCATCTACGACGACGCCGGCCAGCCGTGCGTGCTCGTCGATGGCTTCCGCGCCATCAGCGTCGCCGGCCTCCGCCGCGCGGGCGCATCGGGCGGCACGCGCGACGTGCTCTACCACGTCGATTGGGAGCGCACGCCGTCGTCCATTCCGTCCATCCCGTCCAAGCCGCTGCCGCTCGAACAACTCCAAGCCGCGGCCGCGCACGCGCTCGACGAAGTCCTCGCCACGCGCGGCCGCGCCGAGTTGCAAGCCGCGATGGCCGCCGGCGACGACCTCGCCGCCGCGCACCTCGCGCGCGGTCTGCGCGACATGGGCGCGCGCGGAAAATTCAGCGCGAAGTCGCTCAAGGTCGCCGCCGCGATGCGGCCCGTCTTCGAGCGCCTGATGACCGGCCTCGTGAAGCGCGCGCTTTTGACAAACGAGGACGGCGCCTATCGCGCGACGCCCGCGTTTTCCACCGCCGCGAAAAACGCGCAGAAGACGCTGCGTGCCTTCATCGGCTCGCAATCCGGCCATCTGCCCGAGGCGCTGCTCTGCGCGGGAAACTGCGCGGAACTAGGCCCGATTTTGCGCGGTGAAAAAGAAGCCGTGCAGGTGCTCTTCGCCGGTTCCAATGCAGACTTGCTCGATCAATTTTACGGCGACGGCCTCTACACGAGCCAGTGGCTCGCCGCCATCGCCGCCGCACTGCAGGAAGCCGAGCGCCATCTGCCCGAGGGCCGCGGCCTGCGCATCCTCGAAGTCGGCGGCGGCACCGCCGGCCTCGCCGCGCACGTCCTGCCTCTGCTCCAGCGCGGGCTGCACAGCTACACGTTCACCGACGTGTCGGCGGGCTTCTTCCCCGGCGCGCTGCAAAAGCTCGCCGCCTTCCCCGAGGTCGAGTGCAAGATTTTCGATCTCGAAAAACCCGGCACCGGACAGGACCACGCGGCCGAGTCATTCGACTTCATCATCGGCACCAACGTGCTCCACGCCGTCAGCGATGTGCGCGCCACGCTCGCCCACCTGCGCGACCTGCTCGCGCCCGGCGGCAGCCTCGTCTTCATGGACACCGCGACGCCGCAGCTCTGGACCGAGACGGTCTTCGGTCTCACCAGCGGCTGGTGGCGTTTCACCGACCGCGACCTGCGCCCCGAGCAGCCGCTGCTCGAACGCGCGCAGTGGGAGCGCGTGCTGCTCGAAGTTGGCTTCACCGAGACCGCATCGCTGCCCGGCCTCATCGGCCTGACCGGCGGCGAAGGCCAGATCGGCCTGTTCGCGCGCAAAGCGTGGTCCACTCCGTCCATCGCGTCCACACTCGCCGATGCGCCTGCCGAAAAGTCGTGGCTCATCTTAGCCGACACCGCCGGCCTCGCTGAAAAGCTCGCCGTGCAACTCCGCGCCGCCGGAGCCCGCTGCCACCTCGCACTGCGCGGGAAAAAATTCGCATCAACCAAGGCCGACACCTTCACCCTGCGCCCCGAATCGCCCGAAGATTTCACCCAACTCCTCGCAGCTTGCGCCGTCGCCGACGCCCCTGTCGAGCGCATCATCTACCTCTGGAATCTCGACGCCCCCGCCGAAGTCGCCGAGGGCGATGCGCTCATGGGCACCGACGCCCTGCTGCACCTCACCCAAGCGCTCGAAACCACGAACCCCGGCGGCAAAGCCCGCATCGACGCGATCACGCGCGGCGCGCAGGCGGTGGGCCGGGAGCCGTTCGCCACAACCGTCGCGCAAGCACCCGCCGTCGGCCTTTTCCGCGTCATCCTCAACGAATACTCGAACCTCGCCTGCCGCGGCATCGACCTGCCACCGATCGCGTCCGATGCCGATGCCGCCTTGCTCTGGGGCGAACTGCGACGCAACGACCCCGAGCGCGAAGTCGCCTTCCGCGGCGAGGCGCGCTACGCGCAGCGCCTCACGCGCGGCCGTCCGACCGTGCCGCAGACGCTCGCGCCGGAAATCCCGCTGCGCCTCGAATCCCGCGAGCGCGGCCACCTCGACACGCTGCGCTTCGCGCCGTTCGCGCTGCCGGCGTGCTCACCCGGCGAAGTGCTCATCGACGTAAAAGCCGCGGGCATGAACTTCCGCGACGTGCTCAAGGCGCTCGCGCTTTACCCCGGCGAAGCACCCGACGCGCGCATCTTCGGCGACGAAATCGGCGGCATCGTGCGCGCGGTCGGCGAAGGCGTCACGCACGTCGCGCCCGGCGACCGCGTCTTTGGCCTCGCCGTCTTCGGCCTCGCCACGCAGACGCTCGCGCGCGGCGGCGATGTGCGCCGCATGCCCGACAAAATGTCGTTTGAGGAAGCGGCCACAATCCCGGTCGTCTTTATGACCTCGTGGCACGCGCTGAAGAACGTCGCGCGCATCCGCAAAGGCGAAACGATCCTCGTCCATGCAGGCGCGGGCGGCGTCGGCATGGCGGCGATTCAAATCGCGCACCATCTCGGGGCATCCGTCATCGCCAGCGCTGGCAGCGCGACCAAACGCGCGCTGCTCGAAACGCTCGGCGTGAAGCATGTCATCGACTCGCGCCGCGGCGACTTCGCCGAAGCCGTGATGGAACTCACCGATCGGCGCGGCGTGGACGTGGTGCTCAACGCGCTCGCCGCCGAAGCCATCCCGATGGGCCTCTCGTGCCTTTCGGAATTCGGCCGCTTCATCGAGATCGGCAAGCGCGACATCTACCAAAACTCGCGCATCCCGCTGTGGAATCTGCGCCGCAACGCGTCGTTCCACGTCGTCGCGATGGACGCCGTTTTCAGCGGCGACGAATCGCTCACGCGCAACATGCTCGCCGACATCGCCACGCTCGTGGAAAAGGGCGCGCTCGACCCGCTGCCGTTCCGCGCCTTCCCCGCGTGCCGCATCGACGCCGCGTTCCGGCTCATGGCCAGCGGCAAGCACATCGGCAAAGTCGTCGTCTCGTTCCCCGAGGCCTTCGTCCCGCGCCGCGGCGAACCGCCCGCGCCGCCATTTTCGATCAAGCCCGACGGCTGCTACCTCATCACCGGCGCGTTCGGCGGCTTCGGCAAAGTGCTCGCCGAATGGCTGGTGAAATGCGGCGCACGGCACCTCGTGCT
>JANXWQ010000213.1 GCA_025351065.1 Chthoniobacter sp.
GCTCGGTCGAACATTCCATCGTGCTGTTCGACTCGATCCCCAGCCTGCTCAAACTCTACGGCCACGGCGGCGTCTTCATCTCCCCGCGCTTCCTCGATAACACCTACAACCTCGGCCACACCGAATGGAAAATCGCGCTGCCCATGGCCTGCGGTCGCGTGGCCCTCGGCAGCCCGCTGCCTAGCTACCTTGATGTCGCTGAGCGCTCGTCGGGCCACGGGCTCCGCATCTGCCACGACACCGCGCAGTGGCGGGGAACTTTCGACGCCATCCTGTCTGACCGCTTCGATTTCGAGAGCGAGGAAAACGCCGCGCGCGAAGTCATCGCGCGCCATTACAGCACGCCGGTGGTTGCCACCGCGCATCGTCAATTCATGGAGGAAATCTGTGGCTGAGCGTCGCGTTGCTTTTATCTACATCAAAGGCCGCCTCGCCCGGCTGCCGGACGTGCGGAGCGGAGCAGCGCCGACCGAGTTTTTCTATGGCGCAATCGAGCTGGAGCGGCAGGGCTGGCAGATCGAGCACTACGAGATCGACCCCGATTCGCCGGGCGATTTTCTGGCCCGCGCGCTGGCCTACCTGTTTCCGACGAGCTGCCGCCCCGTAAAAATGGATCCGCGTCTGCTCACCCGCGGCGCGGCGCTCGCGGCGCGGCTGAATAAGTGCGACTGCATCGTCGCCACGGCGGGCAATATCGCCTTTGCGCTCGCGCTGCTCGCGGAGCTGGGGTGCATCCGCCGGCGCATCATCGGCATCCAGTGCGGGGTGCTGAACTACCCGCACAACTTCATCCGCAAGGCGATCTCGCGGCGGCTGCTCGCGCGCATGCACAGCATGCTTTTCGCCGGCGGCGAGCTGGCGGAGATGCGCGCTTTTTTCGACCTGCCGGAGGAGCGGATCGCGCCGAATGAATTCGGCGTCGATCTCGATTTCTGGAAACCGGGCGACGGTGCGGTTGGCGATTACGTGCTCGCGGTCGGCAATGACGGGCAGCGCGATTACGAGACGCTGCTCCGCGCCGCACCGCAGATCGGCTGCCCCATCCGCATCATCACCCGCCGCGCGCTGCCGCAGCCGCTGCCGCCGAATGTCACGCACATCGCGGGGAGCTGGCATGGCCGCGAACTCGATGACGCCGCCCTGCGCGACGTGTATCGCGCCGCCCGCTGCGTGGTCGTGCCAATCCGCCCCACGCTCCAGCCTTCGGGCCAAAGCGTGACGCTTCAGGCGATGGCTTGCGGCACTCCCGTCGTGCTCACCGAGACCGTCGGCCTGTGGTCACGGGACGCGCTCGTGAGCGGCGACAACATCCTGCTCGCACGGCCCAACGACGCGGCTGATCTCGCGGAGAAAACCTGCCGCGTTTTGCAAGACAGCGCGCTGCGCGCGCGGCTTGTCCGGCGCGGTTTGGAGACCGTGCAAAGCCACGGCGACATCCGTCATTTTGCCGCCCGCGCGGCGGCGCTCATCGAGCGCTGCGCATCACCGCAGAATCTCGTGTAGCGCGTCCGATTGAAAAAACTGCCGTCATCCTGAACGGAGTTTCGCCGCGGGCGCAGGCGGGGGCGAAACGCAGTGAAAACCGGGTCCCCGAGGTGCCTATGGGACGGCGGGGCAAATCGCTGACAGTAGATGGGCGGAGGCGGTGGGAGGAAAGACGCGCCATCACTCCCGCCGCCTCCGCCCATTTAGAGTCAGCGGTTCTTCACTCCGCCATTGTCGCAGAGCTTCCAATGGCTGCGTTCAGAATGACGGCAGGTTTTGGATTTTTCCCTGCGTGATCCACCACCAAATCTCGACACTCCCCAACTGTCCTACCCACTCTCCGCAAGAATGAGTTCACCAAATTTCCCCGAAATGATGACCGCGGCTGAACACGCCGCCAGCGGCTGGCTGCAAAGCGCGGCCAACGCGGAGTGCCGGGAGCGCGTGTGGAAGCTCGGTCTGCTCACCGGCTTGAAATGCGAGGACGACGGGACTTACGCGCCGGCAAATTTCGAGCGCGCGCTCGTGCTCGACCGTCTGATCCAGCTCCGCCAGCCGCGGCGCATCCTCGAGATCGGCACCGGGCGCGGCCTCGGCTGCCTGAGCATCGCGGCGTCTGCGCGGAGCCACGGCGTGAGCGTGGAAATCACGACGCTTGATCTTTCCCCGCCCGATTTGCGCATCCGCTGGCCCATTGAAATCGACGGCACGCGCCAGGTGCTCGATGCCAGCCGCCGCGAAGTCTGGGGCCGCCACATCGACCCCGCGCTCACCGCCGTGGTGCGTGAAGTCGCGGGCCTCACCACGCGCACGCTGCCCGCGCTCGTCGCCGAGGGGCGTCCGTTCGACCTCATCTTCATCGACGCCGGGCACGACCTCTATTCCGTCGTCCACGATCTCGCCTACAGCACGAAGCTGCTCGCGCCCGGCGGGGCCGTCCTCATGGATGACTTCGCGCCGCTGGAGGAATTCGGCCTCGGGACGTGCGTGGTCGCGCCGCAGGCCCGGCGGTTTTTTGGAAAAGTCGAAATCTTCGCGACGGAGGGACTCGTCTTCGGCGGTGCGGTGCAACCCGAGGCGCCGCGCGGCATGGTGCTGCTCACCGAGCCCATCGCGCAGGATGTCTCCGTCAGCCGTGCCCGGCTGCTCGCGTGGCGGGTGGCGGAATTCGTTCTCCGCCTCTGCCACGCGCCGCAGTTTTTTCCGCTGCGCACCACCCGTCCGTGATCGCAGATCGTCTGGCCCGTTTGCTGCCGCGCGCCGTGCGCCGCGTCCTGCGCGCGCCAGTGGATGTGCCGGCGCGGCTGTGGTTCCGGCACCGGCTGCGGGCCGCGGAATTCCGGCTCGCCACAGGCGGCCCGGTGCTGAGCTACGGCGCGGCGCTCCCGCCAAAGGCGGGCGCGCTGGTGCAGGGCGGGCGCGTGAAGCTCACGCACCTAGACCGCGTTTTTCCGGCGCGCGCGGATTCTTTCAATGTGCTCTACCTCGTGAGCAGCGCGATCCCGCCGCACGCGCTGGAACTCGTGCGCTTCGCGAAAGCGCGCGGTGTGAAGTTCGTCTGGAACCAGAACGGCGTCGCGTATCCCGCATGGGCCGGGCCATTCACGGACGACGTGAATGACCCCATGCGCGCGCTGCGCCGCGAGGCGGATTATGTCGTCTATCAAAGCGCCTTCTGCCGCGCCTCCGCGGACCGGCTGCTCGGTCGCGCCGCATGTCCGTCGGAGGTACTGTTCAATCCCGTGGACACCGCGCTTTTCTCCCCCGCCGAAACGCCGCCGCCGCTCACGGAACTCCGCCTGCTCGCGATGGGCACGCACACCTACGCCGACCGCGTGCTCGTCACGCTGCGCTGCCTGGCGGAGCTGCACCGCACCGGCCGCGCAGCCCGGCTGACGATCGCGGGGCCGATGCAGTGGGCCGGTGCCGATGAAGAAGTCCGGCGCGCGATAAGCGACTTCGGCCTGCGCGAGCACGTCACGCTGCGGCCCGCCTTTTCGCAAAGCGAGGCGGCGGAAATGTGCCGCGCGCACCACGTCCTGCTGCATCCGAAATACATGGACCCCTGCCCCACCGTAGTCATCGAGGCGCTCGCCTGCGGCTTGCCCGTGGTCGGCCCCGCGAGCGGCGGGCTGCCGGAGTTGGTGGATGCCGGCTTGGGCCGTCTGCTGCCCGTCCCGGAGGATTGGGAGCGCATGCACTCGCCCGATTCCGGCGCGATGGCCGCGGCGGTGGCCGAGATCGCTGCGGACTGGCAGGGCTTCAGCACGCGGGCGCGGCAGCGCGCGCTCGCGCTGTTTCGCGCGGAGCCGTGGGTCGCGCGGCATGGCGAGATTTTCGAGCAACTCCTTGGGGCATAAACCTCCGCATGAAAGGTCGCGCACGCATTGTTCTGGGAGTGGTCGGTTTTGCCGCGCTCGCCTGCGCGGTCTGCTACGTCTGCGCGCTCCTCCCGATGCAACTCGGGCGCAAAGCCGAAAGGGCTGCGGGCAAGGCGCAAAAGACTGCGAACGAGACGCGGATGAAAATCGAGAAGGCGGCGTGGCGACAGCCGGGGCAGTCGGTCGTTGCGCGCACGGGCCTGCCAAATCTGCGGACGAAGCTCGCGGCGCACGCGCCGGCGACGGTCGCTTTCCTCGGTGGGTCGATCACGAAGAACGCGGGAGAAGGTGGATTCATCAGCGAAGTGGCGGCGTGGATCGAGACGCAGGCGGCAGGCGTTCATGTCGAGACGATCAATGCTGGCATCGGCAACACGGGTTCCGATCTCGGCGCGCAGCGCATCGACGCCGACGTGCTCAGCCACCGGCCCGATGTCCTGTTCGTGGAATTCGCGGTCAACGATTCCGACCGCGAATGTACCGCGGACATGGAACGGATCGTGAGGAAAACGCGGGCGGCGAATCCGCAAACCGACATCGTCTTTCTCTACGCCGTAATGGACTGGACGCTCCCGCGTATGGAGGCAGGAAAATTTCCGCCATCCGTGATCCGGCATGAAAAAGTGGCCGCGCATTATGGCATCCCCACCGTCGCGCTGGGCTGCGAGGCGGCGCGCAAAATCCGCCTCGGCGAATGGACGTGGAAGAATTTTTCCAACGACGCCTGCCACCCGACCGCCGACGGCTACGCGAGCTACAACCGCGACCTCGCCGCCGCGCTCCCGCAACTCCTCGCCACGAAAGCGTCCGCGCCGAATCCGCTGCCGCCGCCCCTCGTCGTCGGCGCTGAAAAGTAACCGCATCGCGCATGCCCGCAGCCAGTAATCCAGCGCCGACGGTGAGCGTCCTGATGACGATGTTCGATGCTGCGCGGCATCTGCGCGCGTCGGTCGAGAGCGTGCTCGCACAGACGTTCGGCGACTTCGAGTTTCTCATCGTGGACGACGGCTCGCGCGATGACAGCGCGGCTATCGTCGAGAGCTACGGCGACGCGCGCATCCGGCTCGTGTGCAATGAACGGAACAAAGGCCAGACGCCGTGCCTGAATCAAGGCCTGGCCTTGGCCCGCGGTGCATGGGTCGCACGGCAGGATGCGGATGACCTCTCTCTGCCACGGCGGCTGGAGCGGCAGATGGAGCGGCTCCGGCGGGATGAAAAACTGGCGCTGCTCGGCTGCCAGGCGTGGCTGGTGGATGACGGCGGAAAGTTTACCGGCCTGCTCGATGTCGCGCTCGGGCCGGAGAGCATCGAGTGGGCGGGGTTGTGGGAGAATCCGTTCATCCACACGGCGGCGATCTTCCGCCGCGAGGTGGTCGCGCGGCTCGGCGGCTACGACGAATCGTTTCGCATCTGCCAGGACTACGACCTGTGGATGCGCATCGCGGCTGAGCACGCGACGGCGAATCTTTCCGAGCGGCTTACCGTCTATCGGCACGCCGCGCAATCGCTCCAGCACAGCGGGCGCGAGACGGTGCGCGAGGAATCGCGGCGGGTGCTGCGCGGGGTGCTGGCGCGGGCTTTTTCAAAGACGGTCTCGGAGGCGGATGCCGCGGTGCTGATGCGGTTCCGCGAAGGCGTGGCGGCGGGGGAGCTGGCGGAATTCCGCGCGGTGTATGCGCGCTTGCTCGCAGCCTACCGGGCCGCACATCCAGCCGTCGCCGGGGCGAGGGATTTTCGCCGCACGCTCGCGCTGCATCGCGCGAAACTCGGGCGCGGCGTGCTCGGGGCGCGCCCGCTGGCCGGGCTCGCGGAACTCGGCCGGGCGTTTGCGCTCGATCCTCAATTGCTCATCCGCCTGCTCGCCGACCGGCTCGCCGGGCGCTTCACTTTGGCGTCGTGAAATTCCTTTTTCTCTCCAGCTACGCGCATCTCGTGCTCGACCCCCAGGCGAAGCAAACGTCCGGCGGCGCAGAGCTGCAGGTCGCGCTGTTGGCGGCGGAACTCGCGAAGCGCGGGCACCAGGTCACCATCGTCGGAGGCGATCACGGGCAGCCGGCGGATCGCACTTTGCAAGGCATGCGCTTGCGCACGGGTGGCAGATTTCACACCGGCGGGCTGCTCGATACGCTGCGCGCGCTGCCGGTGGTGCTGCGGATCGTGGCGGAGGAAAAGCCGGACTACACGCTGATCCTCGGCTGGACGACGTGGCTGTTTTTCCTGCACGTCGCCAAACCGCTGTTGCGCACAAAACTCGTCTTCATCTGCGGCCTCGACACCGAGGTGAATGGAGTTTTCCGCGCGCAGAATCCCGCGCGCGGCGCGCTTTTTGAGTACGGCGTGCGGCATGCCGATTTGCGGTTGGCGATGACCGACGATCAGCGCGAGCAGTTTCACCGCGCGGGGCAGGACTGCGGGCTGTATCGCAATCTCATCCTGCCCCGGATCGCGCCGCGCAAGACGGCGAAAGACCTCGCGTTGCTGTGGGTCGCGCGCTGCCAGCCGATCAAGCGCCCGCACCTTTTCCTCGACCTCGCCGCGCGGCTGCCCGAGGAGCGCTGCGTGATGATTTGCCCGGACGAGGATCGCGCGCTGTGGGAGTCGCTGGAAAGCCGCGCGCGGACGCTGCCGAACGTCGAGTTCCTGCGCCGCGTGCCGTATCACGAAATCCAGGAATGGTATGATCGCGCGCAAATTTTCGTGAACACGTCGGAGGCGGAAGGATTTCCGAACAGCTTCATCCAGGCGGCGCAGGGCGGCGCGGCGATTCTCTCGCTGGCGGTCGATCCCGACATGGTGCTCACGCGCTACGGCGCGGGGCTGTGCGCGGGCGGCGATGTGGAGAATTTTTTCCGAGAAGCCGCGCGGCTGCTCGGCGATCCGGCGGCGCTGAGCGCGCTGCAAAATCAGGCGTCGCAGTTTGTGACCGAGTTGCACGACAACGCGAAGAATGTGGACGCTTTTCTCTCCGGACTGACGCGATGAAGGCTCCGCGAAAATATCGGGTGCTGCATGTCATCGACAGCTTCGACCTCGGCGGCGCGCAGACGGCGCTGCTGAATCTCATCCGCTACACCAACCGCGAGCGTTTCGAGCCCGAGGTGGCGTGCATGCACGGGCGCGGGGTTTTCTGGTACGACTTCGCCGCGCTCGGCGTGCCGGTACATTCGCTGTCGCCTGTGAAGTGGGTGCCGCTCTACATCTGGCGGCTGGCGCGGCTGCTCACGTCGCGGCGCTTTGACATCGTCCACTGCCATCTGTTTGGCGCGAACTGGATCGCGAAGCCGTTGGCCGCGCTGCTCGGCGTGCGGGTGCGGATCAACCACGACCAATGCAACGACCGGCTGCGCCACGACAGCCGGCTGGCGCTCTGGCTGGACACGGCGACGAACCGGCTCTCGACGCATATTTGCGCCGTCTCGCGCTCAACGCGTGACTTTCTCACCGAGCGCGAGGCGCTGCCGGAGTCGCGGGTTTCCGTGATCTACAACGGCGTGGACACGGAGCGCTACACGCCTGCGAAGGCTGATGCCAACAAGGTTGCGTGCGCACCGCTGGTTGCCGGTGTGGGGCGGCTGCATCCGCAGAAAGACTTCGCGCTTTTCCTCGACGTGGCCGCCGAACTGACGCGGCGGAATGCGGACGTGCGCTTCGTCATCGCGGGTACCGGGCCGGAGGAGGCCGCGCTGAAAGCGAAGGCCGCGGCGCTCGGGCTCGCGGAGCGCGTGCGGTTCGCCGGACACGTCGCTGACCCGCGGACGATCTACGCGGCGGCGGAGGTGCTGCTGCTGACCTCGCGTTACGAGGGCACGCCGCTGACGGTGCTCGAGGCGATGGCCAGCGGCGTGCCGGTGGTCGCGCCGAAGCTGGACGGCCTGGAGGAGATTCTGGCCGATGGCGCGGACAGCTTTCTCGTGCCGCTGGGCGCGTGCGGACAGTTTGCGAATCGCGTCGCGGATTTGCTCGCGAGCCCGGAGTTGCGCGCGCGTTTTGCCACTGCGGCGCGGGCGAAAGTGGCAGCGTCTTTTTCCGCCAAAACGATGGCGGCGCAGGTCGAGGCGATCTACCTCAGACATCTCACACCCGACACATGAACGGCATTTTCCAAGACTGGGACGCGAACCGCGGGAATCCGAAGGGGCAGCTCGTGCTGCTGTTTTTCCGCACGGCGCAATGGCTGCGCGCACAGCCGTGGCGGCTGCTCGGGGCGCCGGTGCTGGTCTGCTACCGACTCGGCGTGGAGTGGGTGCTGGGGATCGAGTTGCGCTTTGCTACGCGCGTCGGGCCGGGGCTGCGGCTGTTTCACGGGCAGGCGCTGGTGGTGCATGAGGGCACGGTCATCGGCGCGGATTGCACGCTGCGGCAGACGACGACCATCGGGAACAAGACGCTGCCCGACGGCACCGCCAGCGCGTGCCCGGTGCTGGGCGACGGCGTGGACGTAGGCGCAAATGCGGTCATCCTCGGCGCGATCACCATCGGCGACCGCGCGGTGATCGGCGCGGGCGCGGTGGTGGTGAAGGATGTGCCGGCGGGCGCGGTGGTGGCGGGCAATCCGGCGCGGGTGATCGCGCAGCGATAGAGCGGGCGCGGCTTGTCGGCGGGCGCGGGGTGGCTATCGTCGCGCGCATGGAAATCTCCCCTCGCTCGCGTCTGCTGCTCGCCCTCGGCGCGGGCAGCTTTTTGACCGGCGGTGCGACCGGCTGGCTACTGCGCGGCGATGCGCCGCCGAGCCCAACGACGCATGAAACTGCGAATGTGCCGAAGCGGCCCGCGGCGTACGAAGAGTCGTCCATTCCCGCACCGCTCCGCGCGGTGCCTGCGCCGGGGGAGGAAAGCGGCGGGCGGGCGGCGGCGACGGTGGATTTCGTGGCCGAGGCGCGCGGGGCGATGAGCGAGGTGGACGAATGGGATCGGCTGCGCCGGGTGCATGCGGTCATCGACCAGCTCGATCCCGCCGATCTCGAGGCCGCCGCCGCGCAGGTGCGGCTGCTGCCTTCCGGCGAACGCTGGACGGTGGCCTGGGTGCTGGGCGAACGCTGGGCGCATTTCGATCCAGCCGCCGCGCTGGCTTATGGAAAAAAGCACCTCGCTGGCGATTCCGGCCGGGCCATCACCGACGGCGCATTTCAGAAATGGATGGCCGAGGCCCCGGATGCCGTGCGCGCCTGGCTGGCCGCGCTGCCCGCCGGGGCGGAGCGCACCTCCTCCATCCAGACCTTCGCGCAGCAGCTCGCCAAAAGTGATCCCGCCGCCGCCTTGCAGATGCTCGCCACCCTGCCAGTGAGCCGGCGCGACAGCTCGACCTACTCCGCAGTGCTCAATCGGTGGGCCGACGACGATCCGCAGGCCGCTGCCGCCGCCGCCCTGCAGCTCCCGCGCGTGGCGCGCGAAGGCGTGGTCGGAAATCTGGCCGCCACTTGGGCGGGCAAAGACCCTGCCGCGGCGCTGGCGTGGGCCGGGCAGCTCGGCGAAGCGCGCGACCGCCGCTGGGCGTTGGAAGGCGCTGTCGGTGCGTGGGCGGGCAACGATCCGGCGGCGGCCCTGGCCTGGGCGCGCACGGTGGGCGATCCGGCGCTGCGCCGCACCCTCACCCAGGATGCCGTCTTTCAATGGATCAGCAGCGACCCGGCGGCGGCGCAGACGCAGATTCTCGCGCTGCCCACGGGCGAGGAGCGCAATGCCGCCGTGGCCAGGGTCGTGCAAACGCTGATCCGCAGCGACGCGCCCACCGCTCTCCAGCTTCTCGACCAGCTTCCCCCAGGCCGCCAGCGCGCCAACGCCATCAGCAATCTCCTCGGCACGTGGGAAGTGACCAGCGACCCGCAACTGGCCATGCAGCTTTATGCCCTGCTCCCACCCCGCGAGCAGAGCAACCGCTCGGGGAACATCGCCAGCCGCCTGGCGCAGACGGATGTGAACGCCGCGCTGACCTGGGCCGCCGCGCTCCCCGAAGGCGAGGCCCGGCGGCAGGCGCTTCAAGACGCCACCTCCACCTGGGCGCAGAGTGACCCGGCGTCGGCGGTGGCCTGGGTATTCCAAAACAACCCGCCAACCAATAACCAGAACACCCTCGGCGGCCCCTTTTCCAACTGGATGGAAGCCGCGCCGGACGAGGCCCTCGCGTGGGCGCTCGCGCTGCCGGCGGGGAAAGCGCGTGAAGAATTGGTGACGAACGGCATTGCCCGCCTCGCCAACACCGAGCCCCGGCGGGCTACGGAACTGCTCAGCAAACTCCCCGCCGACCGCCAAAGCAACGCCGCCTCCAGCCTGGCGAGCAACTGGGCGCGCAGCGATCCGGCAGCCGCTGCCGCGTGGGCCGGGCAACTGCCCGAGGGCCCGGCCCGCCTCAGTGCCCTCAGCCAGATCGCCAGCACCTGGGCCGATGGAAATCCCGCCGCCGCCGCGCGCTGGCTCGATGCTTTTCCCGCCGGCAAGGAGCGCGACAGCATGGTGTCCACTTTCGCCGGCACGGCTGTCCAGACCGATCCCGAAGGTGCGCTCGCTTGGGCGGCGACCATCGGCGAAGAGAACCGGCGCCAGGACTCCATCACAAACCTCGCCTCGCAATGGCTGCGCAACGAACCCGCCGCGGCGCGGAAATGGATCGCCGGCAGCGGGCTGCTGACGGCGGCGCAAAGGGCGGAGCTTTTGAAAAAAGAGTAGCCGGGGGCGCGGCGGTTTTTTCCCTGACGGAAAACCGGCGCAGGCGGGAATTTACCGGGCATGGGTGGTTCGGGGCTTGCTAAAGAAGAGAGGTATTTTCTTTTCCTTCACCTAGTATTTCCACGCATGACTCCGCTCCTGACCATCAATCTGCTCCGGGCGCTTTTCGTCACGCTGACGGGGTGCGTGGGGCTGATGATCGGCGACGACATGCTGGGTTCGGCGCTGGCGGGGCTGGCGGCGGGGACGGCGTTCGGGCTCATCATCGTGCTGGGGGACAAGCTGGTGAAGGGCATCTCGCTGCGCATTTTTTCGTCGGCTACGTTTGGCCTGCTGGTGGGTTTTATTTTCGCCCGGCTGCTGCTGTCCTCGCACATCCTGGCGGTGGCCTCGGCGCAGACGCAGTGGGTGTGCGGGCTTATCATCTACGCCACGTTCAGCTATCTGGGCATGATGCTGGCGATCCGCAGCAACCGGGACGAGTTCGCGCTGATCATTCCGTATGTGCGCTTTCGCCAGGCCACGGTGCAGGACGCGCCGCTGCTCATCGACTCGAACATCATCATCGACGGGCGGCTGGCGAGCATCTGCGCCACGGGCTTTCTGAGCAGTTCGCTGGTGGTGCCGCGCTTTGTGCTCGATGAGCTGCAGCGGCTGGCGGATTCCGGCGATACGCTGAAACGCGAGCGCGGGCGCGGGGCGCTCGCACGGCTGCAGGAGATGCAGAGCAGCCCGACGCTCAGCGTCACTATTCACGAGAGCGAAAGCGATGAGCCCACGCCAGTGGATGCCAAGCTGCTGCAGGCCGCAAAGCTGCTCGACGCGCGGCTGCTCACCAATGACAGCAACCTCTGCGCGCTGGCACGGCTCCAAGGCATCGCGGTGCTCAATCTCAACGACCTGACCAAAGCGCTGCGGCCCACGCTGGCGGCAGGCGAGGCGATGGACATCGCGCTGGTGAAAGAGGGGCGCGACGCGCATCAGGCCGTCGGCTACCTGCCGGACGGGACGATGGTGGTGGTCAACCACGCGCGCACGCAAATCGGCAAGACCGTGCCGGTGATCATCGCCAGCACGCTGCAAACCAGCGCGGGCCGACTGTTTTTCGCCGACCTGCGGGCGGCGTGAAAAAAAGGGCGGCGACTTGCAGGGGAAGCTGGCAGCCTCCCCT
>JANXWQ010000373.1 GCA_025351065.1 Chthoniobacter sp.
GTATTTCACGGCGTTGGAAAGAATGATGCGGAAGAGGCGGAAGGTGTTGAGCACGGTGACTTCGCTGCGACCCGAGCCGTGGCGCGCGACCCACGCGGGGAGTTTCACGCCGAGCTTTTGCGCGCCCGCGTTCCAGCCGGCAGCGAGTTCGCCGACGCGCTTGAGGAGGTCGCGTTTGAGAGCGCGCAGGGCCGATGCGTCCACCGGATACGGGTGCTGCAAGTTGCGCGGATTGATGCGGCCGGTGTGGGGATCGCGCAGGCGTTTGTGAATGCGTGCCGCAGTAGCGGCATCCTTTACAACGCGGAGCGCACTTCGCATGGACGCCGGAGCGTCAATCTCCGCCGGGTCGCCCAGCTTTACGCCCTTGCGGCGCGCTGCCGCGACCATCACGCGGGCGAGGTCGGCGATGATGGCGCCTTCACCGGCCTTCTTCGCGCCGCTGCCGCGCTTGCCTTTCGACGCCGGCGGCGTGATGGCGACGACTTCTTTCACAAACCCGCGAGCGGCTTCCTCGGCGAGTTGACGCTCCGGCGTCCATGCAGACTTCGCTCCGCGACCAGTCAAAAACTGCGCTTCCGCGCAACGCATTGACACGGGCGATTTCGCCGTTGCTGCCAGCGAGTTCCTTGACCTGCACGCTGTCGTCGGTTTCCACCGAATCAATGAGCGCGCCGGTGTGGCGCGAGATGCCGAATTTTACGTCGCTTGCGGGCGTACCGGCGGGGTGGTGTCAATTCACGCTGGGCCGAAGCCGAAGCGATACTTGAGCTTCGTGTTGAAACGAGCGTCGCCCGCCGTGGGCTCAGTGCCGAGCGGCGCGTAGCCGTAGATGTGCAGCCGTCCGGTTGCGTTGATTGCCGCGATGACCGCCGCACGATTTGCGAGCGCGACGCGCACCGCTTTCACGCGCTCGCCGTGCGTGGCTGCGGTCGTGTCGTGCGCTTCGCTCTCGACGATGATCCCGACCTCGCCGCGACATGCCGAATCCGATCCGGCGAGTGGCTCCGACGTGGTGCCGATGGTCAGGGCCGGCAGTTTGTGGTCCGCATTGTCCTGGCCGGTGTAGCCGTGGAGCGCCGCGAGTGCGGGCACCGTCTTCAAGTGCGCGAGCAAAAGTTCGTCGAGTGTGTGGCCGAGCATGGCTTTAGTCCACCGGCTCGACGACGAGCACGATCATTGGAAACTGCGGGTGGTCGGTGACGCGCGTGATGCGGTAGGTCGCGCCCTGGAACGCCAGCGTTTCGCCGAGCTTTGGCCGATCCGCGCCAAGCTCCGAGCGCAGCACCTTCATCGTGCAATCGCCGTTGCCAGCGCCCTCCGGCGCTGCGCTTCGGGCAAAGGCTCCGCCCTTTGGCTGTCTCGCTCCGCTCGGCTCGCATCGAATCCGCCAAGGCCGAGTTCCTGACTCAGCGGATTGTCGGACACGAGCGCGTGGAGCGTTCGCCCCTTCCAAACAATTTCCTCGCCCGTGGCGGCGAGAACCTCGGCGAGCGCAGCGGCTTTTTCATCGTGGAGCGACATGCGCTCGCCGGGATGTCAAAGCTTCGGCGCTCCTGCGGCGGCTACTTCAAACCAGCAGCCAGCGGAAACGCGGATAAGTGCGGGTTTTGCGGGGTGTATCTCGTCTGGCGCGCATGTTCCCGCAGGCGCAAACATTCGCGGTCATCTCATGCCGGAATGAGGCGGTTCATCGGACACGATTTGATCGACGAAGCATCCCCACCTTGAAGGTGCGAGAGAGCGCCCTCCGGCATTGTGAGCCGGAAGGGCCGCACGGCGCCGCCCGGTGATCGGGCTTTTCTCAAGCGGCACCGTGGCAAAGCCATGTTCGCGCCGTATTTGCCGGTGCTGTCGTGGTCGTCGAAGCCGCGATGGCGGATCGCAGCTCGGAGCATCTTTTACTTCTCCAGCGGGTGCGCCTCGAGCAGTTCCTCCGGCGTCCAGAAGGTGCTCCGGTTCTTGGTGGCGGCTCGGACGTGGGTGACGGTTTCGGGCGCGACTGCAGGGGCTTGGTTGCCCCAGGAGTTGCGGACGTAGGTGAGCACGGCGGCGAGTTCCTTGTCGTTCAGCAAAGCAGCAAAGGGCGTCATGGGCGGCACGCCTTTCGCGGTGTCGAAGGTGGTGCCGTTGACCTCGATTTTTCCCCACAGTCCCTGCAGGGCGAGCTTGGTGAGGCGCTCATCGCTGCCGGTGACCCACGGGCTGCCTTTGAGCGGCGGATAGACATTGGGCAATCCGTCGCCGGAGGGCTGGTGGCAGGTCGCGCAGTGTGCTTCGCGATGAAATATCTCGGCGCCGAGCCTGTAGTTTTCGTGGTCTTTTTGAGGAAGGTGCGCGGGGATGGTGACTTTGATTTTCTCCTCCGGTGCGGCGGTGATGATGCCGCCCTTCGTGCTGGCTTCGGCGTTGAACCACAACTGCTGCGCGGTCTGCGCGGCGTTGCGGGCGTGGAGTTCCGGCGATTTCAAAAGCTGCTCCATGAGCGCGCCGTTGCGGACGTTTTGCTGCTCGTGAATCCACAGGGCTTCGAGCAGGCCGTGCGCGTCTTCCTTTTTGGCCGGGTCGAATTGCTTTATCCACTTCTGTGTCTCGGCGATGACTTCCTTGCTGTCGCGTCCGCTCAACTCGAGGTGCGTGCGGTGGCGAATGCCATCAACGGGTGACTTGAGGTTTTCCAGCAACGCGGGAACCGGCCGTCCGGCGATGGCGACGGGCTTCTGCAGCGGGCGGTCCAGCGCGGTGATGCGGTAGATGCGGCCGTGGGTGTGGTCGCGGTTGGGGTCGCGCACGTTGTGCTGCATGTGGCCGATGATGACGTTGTGCCAGTCGCTCACGTAGAGCGAGCCGTCCGGGGCGAAGACGGCGCACGAGGGGCGGAAGTTCTTGTCGCCGCTCATGAGAAAGCCGCGCGACTTCTCCTCGCTCTCCGTGCCGTCGGCGTTAGGCGACTTCACGGTGAGTTCGTCACCCGCAGGCTCGCCCCAAACGGTGCCTTTCTCCGCGTCGCGGGTGAGGTGGTAATGCTTGATGCCGAGGAAGCCGATGACGTTGCAGATGAAAATATCGCCCTGCATGGCCTCAGGGAAATGCGTGCTGGAAACGATGGTGTGCGCGGTGACGGGGCGGACTTCCTTTTTCAGCAGCTCATACATCTTGAAGCCCTTGCGCTCGGGCCGAACCTGATACGCGCGGCCTCCGGTGCCGTCGGTGGCGTAGTGATAGCCCCAGGAATCGAACGACGTGCCGTGCGGGTTCGGCGCGTTCGCCGCGTGCATCGCGATGGTGAATCGGCGCGGGTCGAAACGATACATCGCGCTCGCGCTCGTCTGCAACGATGGCCCCCAGGGATGCTCGTGGTTGTGCATCATGAAAACTCCGCTCTGCCAGTAGATGCCGCCATCGGGACCGTAGATGAGGTTGTTCGCGCCGTGGTGCGTGTCCGAGGTGTCGAGGCCTTGGAGCATGATGGTGCTCGTGTCAGCCTTGTCATCGCCGTTGGTGTCCTTGAGATGAAGCAGCTCCGACTGGCGCGTGACGATGACGCCGTTGTTCCAGAACTCAAAGCCGAGCGGGTTCGGCGTTTTTGCAAATTCCTTCACGCTCTTCGCGTGGCCGTGGCCGTCGTCCTCGAAGATGAGCAGTGAATCGCGAATAGGCTTGCCCGGTTCCAGCTTCGGATAATCCGGCCAGCACGCGACCCAGAGGCGGCCCTTGGGGTCGAACTGCATCTGCACCGGATTCGCGAGCTGCGGGAAGCGCGACTCGTCGGCGTAGAGCTCGATTTTGAATCCCTTCGCAATGGCGAAGTGCTTCACCGCCTCCTGCGCGTCGAGGTAAGTGGTGCGGCCTTCCTTCTGTGCGTTGCTGCTCTTGCTGCCGCCGCCGGCGTTCGAGACGACGGGCACGGGCTGCGGCACGTTGCTGTCGTCAACCTTCACGTCGCCGCCCCTCGCGCGCGCCCAGATGAGCGGGTCACGATTCGCGGTCATCACGTCGAGCATGGTTAGCTCGTGCTGGAGCACTTCGGCGTTCGTCTGTCCGTTC
>JANXWQ010000327.1 GCA_025351065.1 Chthoniobacter sp.
AGGGGAAGCTGACAGCTTCCCCTACAGCACGCCCCGCCTTACTTCCCGAAATTCAGCCCCGGCGCATTCACTTCCTTGTAGTCCTTCGGAATCTCGAAGCTGGCCGGATCGACGTTTTCCTCCTTTGCCGAAATCAGCACGGTGCTCACTTTTTTCCCGCCCATGTCCATCTCCGTCTTGATCTGCATGCCGGGAAAATCCTTCAGTTCCGGCATCAGTCCTTTGCCCATCGCGGAGATGCTGCCGGTCTGCATTTTTTCCATCTGCTCCAGCACGGTTTTGTAGTTGGGAAAATCTTTGGTGATCCAGTAGGTCACGCTGACCGCGCCGAAGCTGGAGGTGAAAATCTCGCAGTCGTAGTTGCCCACTTTTTCCTTCTTGCCGGTCGCCGTCAGTTTCGGTGGCTCGGCGTTGGGCGGGAGTTTTTTCATCTGCTCCATCATTGCCTTGGTCTGCGCGGCGGTGACTTTCAGAAAGGTCTTTTGCGCGTGCATGAGCGTGACGACTTCGCCGCTCGCGCCGTTCGTAATCATGCTGACCTGCTGCGCGAGGTCGGTGCGCGATTTGTCGCCTTTGATCCTGATGGTCTGGTCGCCCGACTGGCCGCTGCCATCGACATGCTGGACGATGACGAGGTCGGCGCGGGCGCACGCTGTGCTGAGCAGCAGCGCGGCGAGCAGCGGCTTCATCGCCCGCGTTTTCACACCTCGCCGCCGGGGTCGGCGCTGCCGATTTGCGCGCGGTACTGCGCGGGGCTTTTGAGGTGCTCGATGTCTTCGCCGGCCTCGATCTTGATCTTGAAAATCCAGCCCTCGCCGAAAGGATCGGTGTTGAGCAGCGCGGGGTTCGCGGTCAACGCGTCATTGACGGCGGTGATCGTGCCGGAGATCGGCGCGTAGATATCGCTCGCCGCCTTCACCGACTCGACCACGCACACCTGCTCGCCCGCGTTCGCCTGCGCGCCGACTTTCGGCAGCTCGACATAGACCACGTCGGTCAGCTCCGCCTGCGCATGGTCGGTGATGCCCACGGTGCCGGCTTCGCCATCGAGGCGGAGCCATTCGTGGGTCGCGGCGTATTGGAGATCTTCGGGGATGTTCATGTGGGAAAAAAACTGCGGTCAGTTGGCGGGGGGATTTACGCGGTGCAGCGGCTTTTTTTCGATCACCGCCGGAAAGCGCCGCCCGCGGATTTCGATTTCGATCTGCTCGTTGATGCGCGCGAATTCCGTGGGGATGTAGGCCATGCCGATCCCCGCCTTCAGCGTCGGCGACAGCGACCCGCTGGTCGTCTCGGCGATTTTCCGACCGTCTTTGAAAACCGCGTAGTGCGAGCGCGGCGGCGGACAGGCGCCGGTCATCTTGAAAGGCACGAGCCGGCGCGTCACCCCGTTCTGTTTTTGCTCGGAGAGCTTCTGGCGGCCGATGAATTCCGGCTTACCCAGATCGACGAAAATGCTCAGCCCGGCTTCGAGCGGCGTGGTGTCGTGCGCGAGGTCGGAGCCGTTGAGCGGGTAGCACATTTCCAGGCGCAGCGTGTCGCGCGCGCCGAGGCCGCACGGTTTGATGTCAAACTCCGCGCCTTTGCCCAGAATGTCCGTCCACGATTTCACCGCGCGCTCGGCGGGGCAGAAAACCTCGAAGCCATCCTCCCCGGTGTAGCCAGTGCGGGCGATGTAGTAGGTCAGCCCGTCCACCTGCACCGCGAGGATTTCATTGCGCGCGGGCCGCGAATATTTGCCGCTGAAAAAGGCGTCGAAAAGCTGCGCCGAGCGCGGCCCCTGCACGGCGAGCCCGGCGTAGCGGTCGCTGTGGTTTTCAAACGTCACACCCTCGGCGAGGTGCCCGTGCATCCAGGCAAAGTCCTCGTCGATTTTCGAGGCGTTGACCACCATCAGGTAGCGCGTGTCGGCGATGCGATAGACGATGAGGTCGTCGATCACCCCGCCGTTTTCATTGAGCAGAAAAGTGTACTGGCACTCGCCCACGCCGAGCCGGTCCACGTTGTTGGTCAGCAGCCCGTTCAGCCATGCCGCCGCGTCCGCGCCTTCGGCGAAAAGCTGGCCCATGTGCGAGATGTCGAACACGCCCAGCTTGCCCCGCACCGCGTGGTGCTCGTCGATGATCCCCGTGTATTGCACCGGCATGGACCACCCGCCGAAATCCACCATCTTCGCGCCGAGACGGACGTGTTCGGCATGGAGCGGCGTTTGTTTGAGAGTGTTGGCGGCAGACACGGCGGCAAAAGCTAAGGCTCGCGAAAAAAGTGTCTAGCGTGAAAAGCGCAGCCGCCCCGACGAGAGGAAGCCCCACGCCATGCCGGTGATGAGCCCGAGGAAATGCGCGGCGTTGGCCACCGGGCCGAGCAGCCCCGTGAGGCAGAGGACGAACCAGATGAGCATCGTCTGCACGGTCGTGGGATTGAGGCTCCACGCGGCGCGACGGTCGTATTTTCCGCGCAGCCAGAGGAAGCCGAAGAGCGCGTAGTTCACCCCCGACATGCCGCCAAAACCGGGACCGTCCCACCAGTACTGGCCGAGGTTTGACAGGACGGCGCTGACCAGCACGAACACCCCAAGGTAGGTCGCGCCGAAGCGCGTCTGGATGAACGTCCCGAGGTCGCGCAGCCACATCATATTGAAGATGAGATGCAGCCAGCCGAAGTGGATGAAGATGGGCGTGACGAGCCGCCAGACCTGGCCCGCGCGGACTTCGGGCAGGAAGGTAAAGCCGGTGTAATCGTCCGCGATGTGCAGGGAGCGCAGGGCTTCTCGGTTGTCGCCGACTTGGGAAAAAAGGGCGACGGCGACCGAGAGCGCGACCAGCACGGCGGGCAGCAGGGCGAAGCCGCCGAAGTGCTTTTCGTAACCGACGCGCGCGGTGTCGGCGACCGTCGAGCGGCGCGCATTTTCGGCACGGGCCGCGCCCGCGCGCTGCCGGCTGGCGGCGGTGCTGGCGGTGGAAAATTCCGGCGCATCCGGCGTCGCGCGGAAACGCTCGAACAGCGCCGCCGCCTGCGGGAGCTGCGCGTCGTCGAGCACCCAGATGGAGCAGCCGCCGTTGTCCTCGGCGTCGATCTGGTTTTCGATGCCCTGGACGTACAGAAAGTCGCCGAGGCGCTGGGCGAGTTCGGGCGAGTCGAGGTGGCCGAGGGAGCGCATGGGCCGCTGTGGTAAGCGCCGCCCCGCGCGCCCGCAAACCAATTTGCGCGCGCGGCTCTTGCCTAGCCGGGGTGCGCCCGCTTTAACGCCCGCATGTCTCCCAACCTGGATTACAGCACCGGCCTCGTCTCGTTCGTGGTCTTTGTTTATTCCACGGTCTGCCACGAGGCGGCGCACGCCTGGGCGGCGCTGAAGCTCGGCGACCGCACGGCCTACGAAGGCGGGCAGGTTTCGCTCGACCCCACCCCGCACATCCGGCGCGAACCCTTCGGCATGGTCGTGGTGCCGATCCTCTCCTTTCTCCTCGGCGGCGGGCTCATCGGCTGGGCCAGCGCGCCCTACGATCCGGCGTGGGCGCAGCGGCATCCGCGCCGCTCGGCGTGGATGGCGCTGGCCGGCCCCGCGGCCAATCTCGCGCTCGTGCTCGCCGCCGCGCTGCTCATCCGCCTCGGGCAGGAGTGGAGTGTTTTCACCGCGCCGGATTTTGCCGACCGCACGCATGTCACGGACGCCGTGGCGGGGCCGGTCTGGGCGTTCGCCGCGCTCGTGCTGAGCGTCGTCTATTCGCTCAATCTGCTGCTCTGCGTTTTTAATCTCATCCCGCTCCCGCCCTTCGACGGCAGCGCGGTGGCGATGCTCCTGATGAGCGAAAACACCGCGTCAAAATACCAGGCGTTTCTCGCCCAGGGCACGCTGCGTTTCTTCGGCCTGTTCGTCGCGTGGAAAGCGCTCGGCGTTATTTTTCCGGCGATCTTTTTTCCCTCGCTGAGCCTGCTGTATCCCGGCACGCACTACCGCTGATTACATTCAAAAAACACCACCATGAACCAACCCAAAATCACCGCCTTTGCCGGCAGCACGCGCGCCGGTTCTTTCAACAAGCAGCTCCTCGCCATCGCCGCCGAGGCCGCGCGTGCGGCGGGCGCGGAAGTCACCGTCGTCGAGCTGCGCGAACTCGCGCTGCCGCTTTTCGATCAGGACCTCGAAGCGGCCAGCGGGCTGCCGGAGGGCGCGCGGAAATTCAAGGTGCTGCTGCGGGCGAGCGACGGCTTTCTCATCGCCTCGCCGGAGTACAACAGCTCGGTCACCGGCGTGCTGAAAAACGCCATCGACTGGGCCTCGCGCGCGGAGTCCGACGATGAGCCGCCGCTCGCCGCGTTCCGCGGGAAAAGCGCCGCGCTTTTCGCCGCCTCGCCCGGCGCGCTCGGCGGGCTGCGCGGGCTGGTGCATCTGCGCTCGATCCTGGGCAATATCGGCGTCCTCGTCCTGCCCGATCAGGTCTGCATCCCCGTGGCGCACGAAGCCTTCGACGCCGCCGGCCAGCTCAAGGACGAGCGCAAGACCAAGCAGGTCGCGGCGCTGGCCAAAGCGCTGGGCGAACTCGCGCGCAAGCTCCACGACTAGCGCGCTGCGTCAGAGCAAAAACGCCATCGCGCCCGCAATGGCTCCGGCGAGGCCGAGGGCGAGGCCGGCGAACCAGATGGCGTGCCAACGCGAGAGGATGGCGACGGAGCAGATGACCACGGCGATTTGCAGCATCAGCGAGGCGAGGTCGCAGCGGTCGTTGATCGCCGAGTCGTGCGCGGCCTGCTTTTGCAAATCCTCCGCCTCTTTGTTGATGTCCGCCTTTTCGTTTTCATAGCGCACGACTTCGTCGCGCAGATGCGCGATCTCCTTCGTGCGCGCCCCATCCGGCTGCGCGCCACCGAGCGCGGCGAGGAGATCGCCGTGCATCCCGGCGATCTCCCCCTTGATGCTTTTCGCCTGGAAATGGCCCCACTTGTTCGAGGCTTCGTTGGTCTTGATGATCGCGTCGGTTTTGGCGTTGTCGCCGAGATTGCCGACGAACGAGAGGACGATGGCGAGGACGGCAATGCTGATGGCGACGCGCTTTTCAAACGGGTCGGTCGCGTCGGGAATTTCGGGAGTGTCGGCCATGCCGCGTGGTCTATCCGACGCGCACGAAAATGCCAAGTCCGCGCGTCTTCCCATTGGCAAGCCCGGCGGTTTCCGATTGAACGAAGCGCATGCCTCCGTCTTCCGCTCCCGCGTTTCTTGCCCGTGCCGGCGCGGGTGAAAATGCGGACATCAGCCGCGGCGAAAGGCGCCTCGCCGCCGCGCTGCTGCTCGCCGCGCTGGGGCTGCGCTGCCTCTACATCTTTCGCTACCGCTACGACAGCGACGAACCGCAGCACTTGCACACGACGTGGGGCTGGACGCAGGGGCTGCTGCAGTACCGCGATTTTTTTGACAACCACACGCCGCTTTTCCACATCATCTTTTCCCCGCTCGTGGCCGTGCTCGGCGAGCGCGCGGACATCCTCGATTTCATGCGTTTCGCGATGGTGCCGCTGTGGCTCGTGTGCCTGTGGTGCGTGTGGAAAATCGGGCGCACCGTGTTTTCGCCGCGCGCGGGGCTGTGGGCGGCGGTGTTCGTCGCGCTGCTGCCGTGGTGGTTTTTTCCAGCGGTGGAGTACCGCACCGACAATCTCTGGACGCCGCTCTGGCTCGGCGCGCTGACCGTGCTCGTCACCGGGCGAATGTCGGCCGGGCGCGGCTTCGCGGGCGGTGTGCTGCTCGGGCTGTGCTTTTGCGCGTCGCTGAAAACGACGGTGCTTTTCGCCGTTGCGGGACTCGCCGCGCTGGCGGCTCCGCAATTTGGCGCGCAGGGTTTTTCGCCGCGCGCACTGAGCCGCAGCCTGCGCGCGGCGCTGCCGGTCCTGGCGGGCGCGCTGCTGGCCCCGGCGGCGCTGTGCGCGTTCTTTGCGGCGCGTGGCGCGTGGCCAGAATTTTTCTACGGAGCCGTCCAGCACAATCTCCTGCCCGGCGTGGATGCCAAAAATCATCCGCTCTATCTGCGCTTCGTTTTTCTCCTGGCGCTGCCGCTCATTGGCTACCTCGCCCACCGGCTGGCGCGGCTTTGGCCGGATGGGCCGGCGGCGCGTCGGCGCGTGTTTCTGTTCGCCGTCGCTGCGCTTTATCAGCCCGCGTTTTACACGATTTGGACGCTGCTCACGCGGCAGGATTTTCTGCCGTTCTATCCCGTCGCCGCGCTCGTCGTCGCGCCGCTGGTGCTGTGGGCGGCGGACGCGCTCGGGCGTCCGGCGCGGGTGCTGGCAGGCGTCGGCGTGGTCGAGATCGCGCTCATCCTCGGCGGGCGTCCGCCGTGGATCGACGGCACGCAGCGCGAGCGCGAAATCCTGCGCGACACGCTCCGGCTGACGCACCCCGGCGAGTGGGTCATGGACTTCAAAGGTGAGTGCGTTTTTCGCCAGCGCGCCTTCCGCTGGGTCACGGAACCGCTCACCTTTGTCCGGCTGCGGCGCGGTACGATTGAGGACACGGTGGCCGCGGATTTGGTGGCGAAAAAAGTGTGCGTCGCGCTGAATCAAAATCGCTGGTACCCGAAAGCCGGGGCCGCCTTTATCGCCGAAAATTTTCTCCCCATCGGCCACCTCCGCGTCGCGGGAAAGGTGATTGCCAAAGACCCGGTCGCCGCCGGCGCGCCCGTCGTTTTCCCAGTCGCCGTGCCCGCGTCTTACGTGCTGTGGGACGCCGCTCAGCCCGTCGCCGGCACGCTCGACGGCACCCCGTACACCGGCCCGCGCGCGCTCGCCGCCGGCCCGCACACTTTTCTCCCGGCGGAAAACCACGCCCGCCTCGCGATCCTGTGGGCGCGGGCTGCGGCGGCCGGTTTCACGCCGGAGGTGGAGCAGCCGAAGTGGGAGTATTTTCGCTAGGCTGACTGGTACGTGCGGCGGGCGGGCTCGCGCGCGGAGTTTTTCCGTTTCCTCGACGCGCAGGGCGCGGTGCTTTCGCCGTCCGCCGGGACGGCCGAGGCGTGGGAGCCGCAGCTCGCGATGGGCGCGATGCCGGATAAGCAGCAGATCGGCTACGTCGCAACCCCGGCGGCGGATGGCAGCGAGGCGCTGCACGAAATCATTGCCACGCCAATCGGGACCACGGACACCGGCGAGGTCATCGGCGCGCTCGTGCTTGGGTTCGCGGCGGGCGACCTTGGCGAGAGGCCCGGCGGGCCTGAGATCAAGAGCGGGACTTGGTTGCAGGGCCGTCTGCGCATGCCTGCGCTGGGCGCTGCGGCCAGCGCGGCGCTCGGTGCCGAGGTGGCGAAAGCGGTGGGTGCGGACGCGGGCGGGCGCGGGTTTTTGCGCGTGTCGGCGGACGGTGCGCCGCACCTGCTTTTTTACGAAGTGCTGAATCCGAAGTCGTGTTTCCCCGCGGCCTACCAGCTCGGCCTGTATCCGCTCGCCGCGGCGCTGGCCCATGAGCGCGCGATGCGCTGGCAGATCCTGGGCGCGGGCGCGGCGCTGCTGCTCGCCGGCCTCGGGGCCAGCCACCTCGTCTCCACGCGGCTGGCTGCGCCGGTAGAGCGGGCTGGCCGAGGATTCGGCGGCAGAGCACACCCACCGCCTTCCAAACCCCGCGCCGGGCCTTTTCTTCACGGACAGACGCGATCTTTTCAACCCGCGCCTCACCCTCTTTCTCGACGCGCAGGCGAGCGAATGGCGGTTGCCGGTTTTTTCAAACCGGAACTACATTTCCGCCCGCCATGCCGCATCCCGCATTTTCCGCTGCGCTCAGCCTTGCCGTTGCCGCGACGGCGCTGGCCGCCGAGTCGCCTCTGCCGCCGCCCGTCGATTTCAACCGCGATGTGCGCCCAATCCTTTCGGACAACTGTTTCAAATGCCACGGCTTCGACCCCGGCACGCGCAAGGCCGGCCGTCGCCTCGACACGCGCGAAGGCGCGCTTGCGGAAAAAGACGGCGTGCGCGCCGTCGTGCCGGGCAAGCTCGACGAAAGCGACGCCCATGTGCGCATCCACTCGACGGACAAGGACGAGCAGATGCCGCCGCCGAAAAGCGGGAAAAAACTCACGCCCGCGCAGATCGCGGTGCTGGACAAATGGATCGGGCAAGGTGCGCCGTACGCCGTGCATTGGGCCTTCGTGAAACCGCAGCAGGCACCACCGCCGAAAGCCGGGAATCCGATCGACGCATTTGTCCTCGCGCGACTCGAAAGGGAAAAGCTTTCGCCAGCGCCCGAGGCCGACAAATACACGCTCTGCCGCCGCCTTTACCTCGATCTCATCGGTCTGCCGCCGACGCCGGAAGAGGCGGATGCCTTTGTCAGCGACGCATCCCCGGACGCCTGCGAAAAGCTCGTGGATCGTCTGCTTGCGTCGCCCCACTACGGCGAGCGCTGGGCTCGCCGCTGGCTCGATCTCGCGCGCTACGCCGACACGAATGGCTACGAAAAAGACCGCGAACGCTCGATCTGGCCCTATCGCGACTGGGTCATCGGCGCGCTCAACGCGGGGATGCCGTTCGACCAGTTCACCATCGAGCAAATCGCCGGCGACCTGCTGCCCAACGCGACGCGCGAGCAGCGCGTCGCCACTGGGTTTCACCGCAACACCATGCTCAACGAGGAGGGCGGCATCGACCCGCTGGAGTTCCGCTTTCTCGCCATGACCGACCGCGTGGGCACGACCGCCGCGACGTGGCTCGGCCTCACCGTGCAGTGCGCCCAGTGCCACACGCACAAATACGACCCGATCCCGCAACGCGAGTATTACCAGTTCATGGCCTGCCTCGACAACGCCGACGAGCCCGACCTCGACCTCCCCGCGCCCGACGCCGCGGCGCAGGAGAAAGCGCGCGCGGAAAAACTGGCGAAGCGGCTCGCGGAATTGCCGGATAAATTTCCCGTCGAAACCGGCGCGCAGTGGGAGCCGCTGAAGCCCGTCCGCATTGAAACCGCGAGCGGCGAGCAGGCGAAATTGCTCGACGACGGCTCCGCGCTTTTCACCGCGCCGGGCGCGGAGAAAGACACTTACACCTTCACCGTCGAAACGAACGCCGCGAGCGTGGGCCAGCTCCGTCTCGAAGCGCTCGCCGACGCCTCGCTGCCCACCGGCGGCCCCGGTCGCGTCGCGCACGGCAACTTTGTCCTGACCGAAATCACCGTCACCGCCGCGCCGAAAAACGCGCCCGCGCAGACACAGCCGGTGAAGCTCGTGCGTGCCGAGGCTGACGCGGCGCAGCCAAATTTTCCAGTCGAGCAAGCCATCGACGGCCAGCCCGGCACCGGCTGGGCCATCGAAACGGAGGGCAAATGGAACGTGTCCCGCACCGCAACTTTCACGTTTGAAAAGCCCGTCGTCTTCCCCGGCGGCACTCGCCTGACCGTGCGGCTCGAACAACAATACGGGAAGCAGCACACCAT
>JANXWQ010000381.1 GCA_025351065.1 Chthoniobacter sp.
ATCGAGGTTGGGCGGCTGGTGCGCGAGCTGGAGCGCGTCGATCCGGCGGCGGCGCGCTTCACCGAGTCGCACCTGCGCGCGGCGACGGAGCTGGATGACCTCGCGCGGTCGCTCCAGGACTACGCGGAGGAAATGGATCTCGATCCCGAACGGCTCGCGCAGATGGAGGAGCGCGTGTCGCTGATCGAAACGCTGAAGCGCAAATACGGCGGCAGCGTCGCGGAGGTCATCGCGTTTGGCGACGCCGCGGCGGAGCGGCTGCGCAAGATCGAGTCGCGCGGCGAGGAGCTGGTGCGGCTGGAAAAGGAAATCGACGCCGCGCGCAAAGCGCTGCTCGACGCCGGCGCAAAGCTCGGCGCGAAACGCAAGACCGCCGCGCCCAAACTCGCCGCGAGCGTGACCGCGCACTTGCGCGATCTCGGTTTCAAAAAATCTGAATTCGCCGCCACGCTCACCGCTCACGAAAAGCCGACGGCGCACGGACTCGAAGGCGTCGCGTTCCTTTTCGCCCCGAACCCCGGCGAGCCGCTGAAGCCGCTCAAAGCCATCGCCTCCAGCGGCGAAATCTCTCGCGTCATGCTCGCGGTGAAATCCTCGCTCGCCGCGCAGGACACCATCTCGCTGCTCGTCTTCGACGAGATCGACGCCAACGTCGGCGGCGAGATCGCCCACGCCGTCGGCGCGAAAATGAAGTCGCTCGCCGCCGAGCATCAGGTGCTCTGCATCAGCCATCTTCCGCAGGTCGCCGCGCTGGCCGACACGCAATTTGTCGTCACCAAAGAATACGCCAACGACCGCACCATCTCGCAGCTCCGCAAAGTGGAGGGCAAGGCCCGCATCGAGGAAATCGCCCGCATGCTCGGCGGCAAAGGCGACAGCGCGCTGGCCCACGCGAAGACGCTGCTCGGCAAGCCGTAGGCCGGCAGGCTTACGGCCGCGCCGTGCCGATGCAGTAGAGCGCCTGGTCGGTGCGGAGGAAAATCTGGCCGTTGCTGAGCGCGGGGGAGGCGTAGGTTTTTTCACCGAGGGCGTTGGTGGCGACGACGGCGAATTTGTCCGCCGGTTTCACCACGCGGCAGACGCCGTTGTCGTCGAGGAAATAGAGCAGGCCGGCGGCGCTGACGACGGAGGCGTGGCTGCGGGCAAAGCGCTCGTTCCAAACGATCTCGCCGGTCTTCGCGTCGAAGGCGTGGGCGAAGCCGCGGTCGTCGGTGAGCAGGAACCAATTCCCCTCGACGATGGGCGACGGCACGTAGGAAACGCCGGGCGCGGAGTGGTGATGCCAGACGACATGCGTGCCGGTCACGTTGCCGCTGCCGTCGGGCCGGATAGCCATGATGTGATGATCCGGGAACCCGCCCGTGATGTAGAACAGCCCGGTCGTTTCGCTGAAAACCGGCGAGGCGACGAACTGGTCCGTGGGGCCATCGACGATCCACAGCAGCTTACCCGTATCGGGATCGTAGCTGGCGATGCACTTGCTGCCGCTGAGCACCATTTGCATCCGCCCGGCGGCTTCGCGAATGAGCGGCGTGCAGTAGCTGCGCGTGTTGTTGGGCCGCTCGATGCGCCACAGCTCGCGCCCGTCCGTCCGCGCGAGCGCGACGATGTAGCCGGGGCCGTCGTGATCGCAGTTCACGATGACTTTGTCTTTGTACAAAACGGGCGTGCTGCTGAAGCCGTGGACGCTGGAGAAAACGCCGGGGCGCTTGAGCCAGAGCTGCTTCCCGGTCAGGTCGTAGGCGGCGACAACGACCTCCGCGCCGTCGAGAAAAGTGCAAACAACGCGCTCGCCGTCGCACGCGGGCGTGGAGGAGGCGTGGCTGTTTTCGGCGTGGAGGCGCTCCATCGGCGCTTTGAGCACGGCTTGCTGCCAGAGCAGTTTCCCGGTCGCGCGATCGAGGCAAAGCAGCAGCCGCTCCTGCGTTTCGGCGTTTGCCGCCACGGTGAAAACCTTGCCTTTGCAAACGACCGGCGAGGCGTGCCCGGAGCCGGGCAGTGGCGTGTGCCAGACGACGTTTTCCGTCTTGCTCCAAGTCGTCGGGAAAGCGGGCTCGGTGCTGCGTCCATCGAAGCGCGGGCCGCGCCACTGCGGCCAGTCCTCGGCATGGGCGGCGGTCGCGAGGGCGGCGAGCAGGAACAGGTGGCGGATGGACATGCGCAATGTTTTTTCTCAATCGACGAGCCGGTACCAGTTGTCCCGCCGCCGCGGTTCGTAGCCGGCGTCGCGGATCAGCTCTTCGATCTGCTCTTTCGCCAGGCGAAAACTCGTGCCCGCGCTGCTGACCACGTTTTCCTCCATCATCACGGAGCCGAAATCATTCGCGCCGTACTTCAGCGCGATCTGGCCGATCTTCGGGCCTTGCGTGACCCAGGAGCTTTGCAGGTTGTCGATGTTGTCGAGGTAGATGCGGGAGAGCGCCTGCATGCGGAGGTATTCGCCGCTGCCCACGGGCTCGGTGCGGAGCTTGGTGTGCTCGGGCTGGAAGGTCCAGCAGATGAAGGCGGTGAAGCCGCCGGTGGCGTCCTGCTGCGCGCGGATGCGCTGCAAATGCGCGATGCGGTCGTCGAGCGTTTCGACGTGGCCGAACATCATCGTCGCGCTCGATTTCAAGCCCAGCTCGTGCGCGATCTCCATGACCTTGAGCCACTGGTCGCTGTTGCATTTCAGCGGCGCGATGCGGTCGCGCACGGCATCCACGAGAATCTCGCCGCCGCCGCCGGGGATCGAGCCGAGCCCGGCGTCCTTGAATTTTGCGATGACCTCGCGCAGCGGCATTTTGAAAACCTCCGCGAAGTGATTGAACTCCGGCGGCGAGAAGCCGTGGATATTGATGTGCGGATATTTTTCGCTGATGTGGGCCAGCATGGCGAGATACCAGTCGAGCCCGAGCTTCGGGTGATGGCCGCCTTGCAGCAGAATCTGGATGCCGCCGATGGCGGTGAGTTCGTCGAGCTTCGCGTCGATCTGCCCGTGCGTGAGGACGTAGTGGTCGTCGTCCTTTTCCGTCCGGTAAAACGCGCAGAACTTGCAGTACACGTTGCAGACGTTCGTATAGTTGATGTTGCGGTCGATGATGTAGGTGACGATTTCCTCGCCGCTTCCGTCGTACGAGTTGCGCTTTGCGAAATTGCGGCGGCGGTTGGCGAGTTCGCCGAGATCGACGCGGGGCAGGCGGTAAAGTTCGCGCGCGTCCTGCGGCGTGATGCGCTCGCCGGCGAGCACTTTGTCGATCAGGGCGTCTTCGAGAATGGCAGGCATGCGGATGAACTAAAGGCGAAAGACGAAAGGCGAAAGGCGAAAGCTCCGCACCTGATTACGCCATCGCCTTTCGCCCTTAGCCTTTCGCCTTTTCACCCTCCGCCAGCAGAGCCCGGCAGATTTTCCCGACGAGCCCCGGCCCTTCGTAAATGAAGCCGGTGTAGAGCTGCACCAGCGCCGCACCGGCGTCGAATTTTTCCATCGCCGATGCCCCGTCGAAAATCCCGCCGACCGCGATGACCGGCACTTTCGTCCGCTCGGCGATGAAGCGCACGATCTCCGTCGAGCGCTCCCGCAGCGGCCAGCCGCTCAACCCGCCCTGC
>JANXWQ010000368.1 GCA_025351065.1 Chthoniobacter sp.
GGCACGCTCGATCCGCTCGCCACCGGCCTGCTCATCCTCACGCTCGGTCGGGGGACGAAAATCCAGGACTTGCTCATGGCCGAGGACAAGGAATACGCTGGCACCATGCGCCTCGGCATCACCACCGGCAGCCAGGACGCCGACGGCGAAGTCGTCGAAACCAAGCCCGTGCCCGATTTCCCGCGCGAGCAAATCGACGCCGCCTTCGCCAAATTCCACGGCGATTTCTACCAAATGCCGCCGATGGTTTCCGCGATTAAAAAGGACGGCGTCCCGCTCTACAAACTCGCCCGCCAAGGCAAGGTCGTGGAGCGCGAGCCCCGCTTCGTCCACGTCTATGCCCACGAGATCAAAGCCGTGCGCCTGCCCGAGATCGACTTCCGCGTCGTGTGCTCGAAAGGATTTTACGTCCGCACCTACGCCTTCGACATTGGCAACGAACTCGGCTGCGGCGCGCACCTCAAAGCACTCCGCCGCACCAAGAGCGGCAAATTCACGCTCGAACATTCCGTGACCGTCGAGGAAATCAAAACCCTCGATCCGCGCGACATTGAGCAGCGCATCCTGAATCTTCCGACGGTCTCCCGCATGCGTGGTGCATGACGCCCCCGCTGACATCCGTTGCTGAGCTGGCGGGGCTTCCCGGCCCGCTCTTTCTCGCCATCGGCGTCTTCGACGGCGTGCATCTCGGGCACCAGGCGGTGCTTTGCCGCGCACTTGCTGACGCCAAAAAATCCGCCGGCACCGCCGTCGGCGTCACTTTCGATCCGCATCCCGTCCGCGTCCTGCGCCCTGAGCAAGCGCCGCGGCTTCTCACCTCCACACCGCACAAGCTCCAGCTCATCCGCGAACTCGGAGTTCCGAACATTCTGCTCATCCCATTCGACCACGCCTTCGCCGCGACCGCGCCCGCCGACTTCATCCGCGCGCTCGTCGCCGCGGCGCGGCCGCTGCGTGAAATCTGTGTCGGCTTCGAGTGGTCGTTTGGCAAAGGCCGCGCCGGCAATCTCGCGCTGCTCGCCGAACTCGGCGCGGAACTCGGCTTCGATGAAGTCGGCGTACCCGCCGTGGAAGTGGACGGCGAGATCGTCAGCAGCACCCTCATCCGCCGCGCTGTGGAGGCCGGCAATCTCGGCCACGCGGCGCGACTGCTCGGGCGCGAGTTCACCATTCTCGGCACCGTCGTCGAGGGCGACCACCTCGGGAAAACGCTCGGCTTTCCCACGGCGAATCTCAGCGCGCATAACGAACAGTTTCCGCCCAACGGCGTCTATGCCGTCACCGCCCGGCGCGGCGCGCAAACCCTGCCCGGCGTCGTGAACATCGGCGTCCGTCCCACGGTTCACGCCGCCGGCGGCGAGCGCGTCTTCGAGGTGCATCTCTTCGATTTCGATGAGACCATCTACGGCGAAGACCTCGAAATCACCTTCCGTCAATTCCTCCGGCCCGAACAAAAATTTCCCTCCCTCGACGCCCTCCGCGCCCAGATCACGCAAGACGCCGCACAGGCCCGCGCCATCTTGAGCGTGCGCGGCTAACCGCCGCGCACAAAGCTGACATCCGCCCATTCCTCGCCGATACTCCGCGACCGTGAATTCCGCCGCCGTCCCCACCCTCAGCCAGCCGCCAGCCGCCTCGTCCGGCGGCGAAAGGCGCGAGCCCCTTTTCACCGCGCGCGGCCTCACCAAAGTCTATCCCAGCGGTGCCACCGAAATCCGCGCCCTCGACGGCCTCGACCTCGACCTCTACCGCGGCGAACTCATCGTCCTCCTCGGTGCCTCCGGCTCGGGAAAGTCCACCCTGCTCAACCTCCTCGGCGGCCTCGACACCCCGACCGCCGGCACCCTCACCTATCGCGGTCGCGACCTCGCCGGCGCGGACGAAGACGAACTCACCCGCTTCCGCCGCGACGCGGTCGGCTTCGTCTTCCAATTCTACAACCTCATCCCCAGCCTCACCGGCCGCGAAAACGTCGCCCTCATCACCGAGATCGCGCGCGACCCCATGACCCCGGAGGCCTCGCTCGCCCTCATGGATCTCGCGCATCGCATGGATCACTTCCCCGCGCAGCTTTCCGGCGGCGAGCAGCAGCGCGTAGCCATCGCCCGCGCCATCGCCAAGCGGCCCGAGGTCCTGCTGTGCGACGAGCCCACCGGCGCGCTCGATGTCAAAACCGGCATCACCGTCCTCGAAGCCGTCGAGCGCGTAAACCTCGAGCTGGGCACCCTCACCGTCGTCATCACCCACAACGCCGTCATCGCCGACATGGCCGACCGCGTCATCCATCTTTCCGACGGCCTCATCGTCAGCATCCACGAAAACAAAACGCGCCGCCCGGTGCGCTCGCTCGCGTGGTAGGGCGAAAAAATCCGCGCCTCGGACTGCGGCACCCGCGGCCCTAGTCCCCGAAGCTGATGCCGACGTGGCGGCAGGTCTGCACCATCTGGCTGTCGGGCTGGACGAGTTTGATGCGGTGGACGGCCTCGGCGATGAGGACGCTGAGCACCTGGTAGTCGAGGTAGCTGACCATGTGGCCGAATTTTCCCTCGGCGATCAGCTCCACCGCTTTCACGCCAAAGCGCGTGCCGAGGATGCGGTCGAGCGTGGTCGGCGCGCCGCCGCGCTGGAGGTGGCCGAGGACGCAGGTGCGAGTTTCCTTGGCGGTGCGGGCGGTGACTTCGTCGGCGACAGCCTGGCCGACGCCGCCGAATTTGCTCTCGCCCTCGGCGACGGCGCGCATGCGCTTTTGCCCGTCCTTTTCTAGCGCGCCCTCGGCCACGACGATGAGGGTGCTGAGGCAGCCTTCGGCGTCGCGTCTGCGCACGGCATTGGCCACGCGCTCGTGTTCAAAAGGAATCTCGGGGATGAGGATGATGTCGGCCCCACCGGCGAGCCCACCGTAGAGCGCGATCCAGCCGGCGTGGCGGCCCATGACTTCGATGACCATGCAGCGCTTGTGGCTGCTAGCCGTCGTGTGCAGGCGGTCGAGCGCGTCGGCCACGCAGGCGACGGCGCTGTCGAAGCCGAAGGTCATGGCCGTGGCTTCAAGGTCGTTGTCGATGGTTTTTGGCACGCCGATGACGGGGATGCCTTCCTCGTGGAGCTGCTGCGCGGTCGTGAGCGAGCCGTCGCCGCCGATGCAGATGAGCGCGTCGAGCCGCATCTGCTGGAGGGTTTTTTTGGTGCGGGCGATGACCTCGGGCGGGACGTGGGTGCGCGAGCTGCCGTCGCCGACTTTGGTGATGAAGTGGCCCTTGTTCGTGGTGCCGAGGATGGTGCCGCCGAGCTGCATGATGCCGGCCGTGCGGGCGAGCGTGAGCGGGATGAAATCGCCGCCCTCGACGAGCAGCCCCTCGTAGCCATCGACGAAGCCGAAGACTTTCCAATCGAGATTGTCAGCGGCGCGGACGACGCCGCGCAGCACCGCGTTGAGGCCGGGGCAGTCGCCGCCGCTGGTGAGGACTCCGATGCGTTTGCTCATGGTGTTGGAACATTTGGTCTGAAATCAGCGCGGGGCTTTCCAACCTTTCATCGGGCGGCCCGCGGCGGCCCACGAATCGTAGAGCTGCCAGCCGCGGCGGAGCAGGCTGGCGGCGGTGTCAAAGCGGTTGGCGGAACCGAGGACGACGACGTTCAGCCGGCGCGGGGTGATGATCTGCTGGCCACCCTCGGCGCGGCTCTCGGGGGCTTTTCCCGCGGAAATAATAACGCACTGGCCGGCGCGGGCGGTGGTGCCGGTTTTGACGCCATCGATGCCGTCGGTGCCGAGCAGTTCGTTCGTGTTGCGCAGCAGGTAGGCCGACGGCTCGCCGGTCGCGGCGGTGATGGCGATCTTGCGTTCCTTTTGCGAGACGTGGAAACGGAACGCGGAGTTGGCCATCGCGTAGCTGGTGAGTTTGGCAAGGTCTTCGGCGGTCGAGTACGGGACGGTGCGTTCGAGATGATCGAGGCCATGCGGATTGACGAAGCGGGTGCGCAGCATGCCGAGATGTTTGGCGAGCGCGTTCATCTGCGCGACGAAGTTGTCGGCGGGCGGCATTTGCCCGCCGCTGCCGAGCTCGTGTCCGACATGCTCGGCGAGCGCCTGCGCAGCCACGTTGTCCGACTGCATGAGCGCGGCGTAAAGCAGGTCGCGCAGCGAGCACTGATCGCCGGGCTGAAAGCCGACGCCCTGCGCCGCGCCGAACCGCGCGGCGGAATCCGGAATGGTCGCGAGCTGGCCGAGGTCGGCCTTGCTGGCGGCGGCCCAGTCGAGCACGACCATGGCCGTGGCGATTTTGGTGAGCGAACCGACCGGGAGTTTTTTGGCGGCGGCGGTTTGCTCGAGGATGAAGCCGGTGGTGCTGTCGCTGATGACGTAAGCGGCGGTCTGGGCGTGGGCGGCGACGGCGAGCACGAGGACGGCGAGGATTTTAGCGAAGTGCGAAAGGGCCATGGGCGATATTGGGCGCGAAATCTATCGGGCACTTGCGCGATGGCAAGTGCAGGCAAGTGGCACCGCCGCTAGGTGCGCGGATTGCGGGCGACGTGGATTTTCGGAAACCCGCGCTTCACCGGGCGGTGGACGCGGCGGGCTTTGTTTTCGCCGAGCGCGAGGGCCATGAATTCGACCTGGCTGTGGCGCGGGTCCGCATCCTTTTTCCGCGCGGGCCGGGCATAGGTGCCGTCGGCGGTGAGGACGCTGGCCTTGCAATTGTCGGCGAGCTGGATGGCGAGAATTTGCGTGACGATGCG
>JANXWQ010000372.1 GCA_025351065.1 Chthoniobacter sp.
AGTCCAGCGCGGGGAGGCCGCCGCGGAGCTGCTCGATGCGGCGGATGTAAAACTCCACGGGGCCGTCGCTGCCATTCGGCCCGCGCGCGCCGTGGAAAAGCGTGAGGGCTTCATCCCAAAGCTGCTCGCGGTAATAGACGACGGCTTTCCAGAAATGATCGCGGCGCTCCAGCTCCTCGGGGCTGAGGATGTCTTTGGCGGCGAGGAGTTCGTAGATTTCCTCGGGCGAGCCGTCGTGGTAGCGCTGGATGAGTTCCATGGGGCGGACTTCCACGGCGCTCTCGGCGAGGCCGAAAGTGGTGGTGCCGGTGAGGATGCGGGAGCCGTAGATGAGGTTGGCGCGGCACAGGCGGCGGGCAAATTCCACGGGCTAGCCGGCCACGCTGAGCGTGCCGAGGCGGCGCGAGCCGTAGGCGGCGACGACCATTTCGCCGCTGTTGATGCCGATGCGGAAATCGAACATTTGTTTCCAGATCGTGTGGCATTCGCGGTTCACGTCATCGAGCCGCTCAGCCAGCGCCAGCGCGGCCTGGCAGGCGGTCGCGGCGTGCTGCTCGTCGTGCAGCGGTGCGCCGAAAACGAGGCGCACGCTTTCGCCGTCGCACTCGTCGAGGTAGCCGCCGCGCTCGACGAGAAAGTCGGCGGCGTTGCTGCGAAAGGAATTCGTGAGCGCCACGTAATCGGGCGCGGAGAGCGAGGCTTCGAGTTCGTCGTGGTTGAAGATTTCGCAGACTACGACGGTGATCTCGCGGCGCTCGCCTTCGAGGTTGAGCGGCTTGTCGGAGTCGAGCAGGGCGAGGAAGGTTTTTTTGGAAACGCGGTCGCCGACGACCTGCGCGAGCACGCGTTTGCGCCCGCCCGCCTCGCCGCGCGAGTAGGCAAACGCGCCGAGAAACGCGACGCTGACGGCGAGCAGGCTGGCAAAGGGGGAGAAGAAAACGCCGTGCAAATTCAGCACCCACACGGTGGTGAGGAGCTGGAGCAGCGCGCCGGCGGCGATGATGATTTTGTGGGTGAGGCGCGGGATGTCGATGCTCGTCCAGACGATGGTGAAAGCGAGGGCGATGAAGAGCGGATACTGGATGGCGCGCGAGGGTGCGGGCACTGCCGCCTTTCCCAGAAAACGCGCGAGGCCGACATCGAGCCGATGGAAAAGACCGGTCTCGTACAGCCCGGCGACGAGCAGGCAGATGGCGAGGCCGAGGAAAATGGTGACTTTGAGATAGCGCACGGGGAAGCGGGCCGCATCTAAACACGCGGCTGCGGGCGCGCGCAACCATTTGGCTGGGCGGTTTTTTTTGAAAACGCAGAGGCGCAGAGATGCAGAGTTCGCAGAGGGGAGAATGGACCAAGTCTCCACGCGGTCGCGGTGCGATCCTGTTTTTCTCTGCGGCCTCTGCGTCTCTGCGACGCTGCGTTAAAAAAGCAAAACGCGAATCCATGATTGCCGCTTTCCGCCCGGTGCGGCGGAATCGGCGGCGCATGTTTCATGTCGTCCTCATCGAGCCCGAGATTCCGCCGAACACCGGCAACATCGGCCGGCTGTGCCTGGCCACGGGCGCGCATTTGCATTTGGTGAAACCGCTCGGTTTTTCCCTCGCCGACCGCGAGCTGAAACGCGCGGGGCTGGACTATTGGCAGGACGTGCGCGTGATGGTCTGGGAGTCGTTCGCCGATTTGCAGGCCGCGCAGCCCGCGGAGGCGCGCTACTTTTTCCTGACGACGAAAACGGAGTGCGCGTACTGGGATGCGCGGTTTCTCGACGGCGATTTTCTGGTCTTCGGCCGCGAGACGCGCGGGCTGCCGGAGTCTTTGCTGGCCCAGCACACCGGGCGGTGCCTGACCATCCCGATGAGCGGCAGCACGCGTTCGCTGAACCTCGCGACGGCGGTGGGCATCGTGCTCTACGAGGCGGTCCGGCAGGGCCGGTGAAAGCTGGAACCAGTTTTTTGACCGGTGCTCCAAAAAAGTTCCGGCGTGGAAAATAATTCCTTTCGCCGGGCGGCGGCGGGCTGCGTAGTGTCGGCGCATGGCCGAAGTCCAAACACATAACGAAGCGGGCGAGATGACGCAGATTTTCATCGAGTTCGTGATGATGCAGGCGCAAAACGCCGCGCTTTTCCTGGGGCAGATTCCGAACCCGCGCGGCGGGCCGACGGAGGTGAATCTGCCGCTGGCGAAGATGTTCATCGACCAGCTCGCGGTCATCGGCGCGAAGACGCAGGGCAACCTCAACGCCGACGAAGCCAAGGTGCTCGACAGCGCGCTGACCCAGCTCGAAGCGGCGTTCATGGACGTGGCTTCGCGGACGGAAGGTTTTCATCCTGGCGAAGCGCTCGCCCCGCCGAGCGAACCGGCGGCACCTGCGCCCGCGCCTGCCGCCGTCGCGCCGCCGCCCGCTCCCGCGCCTGCACCGGAGCCGCCCGCGCCGGCCCCGGTGGAAGAGGAAAGCCGGAAACGTTTCACCAAGAGCTACGGAGCCTGAACGCGTGAGCGTCCCGGTCATTTCCGTCGGCGGCTGCCGGCTCGGGGGAGCGGAGCCGCTTTTCCTCCTCGGCCCGTGCGTCATCGAGTCGGAGGACTTTGTCTGGCGCATGGCGCGGGCGCTGAAAAGCGTGTGTGCGGAGGTGGGCGCGCAGTTCGTTTTCAAGGCGAGCTATGACAAGGCCAACCGCACCTCGGGCAAATCCTTCCGCGGCCTTGGCGCGCGCGAGGGCTGCAAGATTCTTGCGGACATCGGCCGCGAACTCGGCGTGCCCGTGACGACCGACGTGCATACCGCCGCGGACTGCGCGGTGGCGGGGGAGTACATCGACATTTTGCAAATCCCCGCCTTCCTCTGCCGGCAGACCGACCTCATTCAGGCGGCGGCGGAAACCAAGCGCGTAGTGAATGTGAAAAAGGGCCAGTTCCTCGCGCCGTGGGACGTGCGCAACATCGCCGACAAGCTGCTCGGCTTTGGCCACGACCAATTCTTTTTCACCGAACGCGGCACGACCTTCGGCTACAACAATCTCGTGGCCGATATGCGCTCGCTTTATTGGATTCGCGAGGCCGGCTACCGCATCGTTTTCGACGCCACGCACAGCGTGCAGCGGCCCGGCGGGGCGGGGGACAAAACGGGCGGCGACGGCATCCTCGCGCCGGTGCTGGCGCGCGCGGCGGCGGCGGCGGGGTGCGACGGCATTTTCATCGAGACGCACGAAGACCCGAGCCAGGCGCTGTCCGACGGACCGAACCAAATTCCGCTCTCGCAACTTCCCGCGTTGCTGAAACAATTGCTCCAGATTCATGCGCTCGTTTCCTAAATCGCTCACGGGATCCGTGGTCGGTGTGATCGCCATCGGCGCGCTGGCCGCGGGCGCTTTCGCGCAGAAAAAGGACGACGCCAAACCCAAGGCGAAGGACAAAAAGGAAGCCGCAAAACCCGACGCGCCGAAGCCCGAAAAAGACAAGGGCGGCAAGGACGACAAGGCGAAGGAAACCGGCCGGATGGACATCCCCGTTTCCAAAGACCACGACGCCAAAGGGCTGAAGATTCCCTACTTCGACGGCGATGGGAAAAAGCAGATGATCTTCACCATCGGCGTCGCCTCGCGCCTCGACGACGAGCACATCGGGATGACCGAGACGGAGGTCGAAACCTTCGACGAAAACGGCGACCACGAGATGACCATCGACCTGCCCAAATCCGAGCTGAACGTGAACACGAGCGTCATCACCACGAAGAAACATGTGGAGATCAAACGCGAGGATTTCTCGATCACCGGCGAGACCATGGAGTTCAACATGAAGACGAAAAAGGGAACTCTCGGTGGCGGGGTGAAGATGCTGATTTACAATCTGGACAACGAAGTGTCCGACAAGCCCGTAGAGCCCAAAGCCCCGTGATGAAAAACCCACACCTCCTGCTCCTCGCCGCCGCGCTTTCCGCCGCGCCGGCTTTTGCCCAAAGACCCACCGAAGCGCCGCGCACGGACGACGAACTGCACAAACAAATCGAGGCTGTGAGCGGCCCGGCGCCGGCTTTCAAAGGGCTGCCCGTCCGCGCCGTCGCCGCCGTGAACACCTCGGCGGAAGAAGCGCCCGCCAAGCCCGCGGGCAAGAAGGAAAAAGGCCCGACGGAAATCGACGCGCTCGAGGCGACCTTCGACCAAAAGGCGAACGAGGCGGTTTTCATCGGCGAAGTCGTGGTCACGGATCCCGAGTTCAACGTGAAATGCGACAAGCTCACCGCGCACCTCCGCACCGCCGAACCGGCCAAGCCGCTGCCCGAAGGAGCCTGGCCCAAGACGCCCAAAGCCGCGACGCCGGCCCCGGCGGGAACGAAAAAAAAGAGCGGCAGCGGCCTGCAGCACGCAGTGGCCGAGGCGAACGCGGGCAAGCGCGTTTTCATCACGCAGGACAAGCCCGACGCGGCTGGAAAAATCCAACGCTCGACCGGCGAGGGCGACCGGGTGACCTACGACGCGGATTCCGGCGACATCGTGCTGACCGGCATGCCGGAAATCCAGCAGGGCATCAACCGCGTCATTGCCACCTCGCAGACCACCAAGATGACACTGAACCGCGACGGCCATATGCACGCCGAGGGGCCGCACAAAACCATCATCGTCGATAACACGGGACTGTAAGCACCCGTGATTACGACTGACTCTCCGCCCGCCGGCCTCGGCGAGGAAATCGTCCGCACCGAAAAGCTCGTCAAAATCTACGGCGGCCGCGCGGTGGTGAACGGCGTGGACATCAACTGCCGCCGCGGCGAAATCGTCGGCCTGCTTGGGCCCAACGGCGCAGGCAAGACGACGAGCTTTTACATGATCGTCGGGCTGGTGCAGCCGAACGGCGGGCGCGTGCTTTTTGAAAACAAGGAGGTCACGAAATTCCCGATGTACAAACGCGCGCGGATGGGCATGGGCTACCTGCCGCAGGAGGAGTCGATCTTTCGCAAAATGAGCGTCGAGGAAAACATCATGGCCATCCTCGAAACCCAGCCACTGAACCGGAAGGCACGCCGCGCGCGCTGCGACGAACTGCTCACGCAATTCGGCATTGAGCACGTCGCCAAGCAGGTCGCGCTTACCCTTTCCGGCGGGGAAAAGCGCCGCCTCACCATTGCCCGCTCGCTGGTCACGAAGCCCAGCCTGCTCATGCTCGACGAGCCCTTCAGCGGCGTCGATCCCATCGCCGTCGCCGACGTGCAGCAGATCGTCTCGAACCTGCGCGACGCCGGCCTTGGCATCCTCATCACCGACCACAACGTGCGCGAAACCCTTAACATCGTGGACCGCGCCTACCTCATCTACGAGGGCCGCGTGGTCACGCAGGGGACGAAGGACTTTCTACTCAACGACCCCATCGCCCGCCGCGTCTATCTCGGCGAAGGCTTTCAAATGTAACCCGCATAACCAACCGAAAGTAAAACCATGCAAACCGCCAACATCAACGTCCCCGTCAAAGTCACCGGCCGCCATGTCAGCATCACCGAGCCGATCAAGGACTACGCCATCAAGAAAATCGAGGGCCTGCATCTCGACTACCCGCGCATCATCGACGCGCAGGTCATTCTCGATGTGGAAAAACACCGGCACTTCGCGGAAATCATCCTGCACTGCAACAACCACATCACCATCGAAGCCAGCCACGAGTGCGACGACATGTATGCGGCCATCGACGGCGTGATCGCGAAAATCGCCCGCCAGATGCGGAAGTACAAGACCCGCATCCTGCGCGACCACCGCCCGCGCCGCCACGAGGTGCAGCACTTTGACGAGCAAGTCCTCCACCTTGATGAGGCTTTCGCGGAGACCGAGAACCACGTCCCCGCCGTCATCAAGACCGAGCGCTATCCGGTGAAGCCGATGTTCGTGGATGTGGCCGTGCTGCAAATCGTAATTTCGAACCGCCTGTTCGTCGTTTTTCTCAACGCCAAGACCGAAAAGATCAACGTCCTCCACCGCCGCAAGGACGGCGGTTTCGGCCTGATGGAGCCGGTCTTCGCCTAGCGTCAGCCCGCCGCTTTTTGCGCGAGTGATTCGGCGAATTGGCCGAGGTCGCTGATGCTGGCGACATCGACCGTCTCCAGAAATGTCTCGCGACGAAACCAAGTCATCTGGCGCTTTGCATAGCGGCGGGTGGCTAACTGGATCGCGCCAATGCAGTCCGCGCGGCTGATTTCACCGGCGAGGTGGGCGTGGATTTCGCGCAGGCCGAGGGTCTGGCCGGCGGTCGCGCTGGTGTCGCCGCAGGCGCGGACTTCGTCGAGGACGCCGTCGGCAAACATCGCGGCGGTGCGCTGGTCGATGTGGGCGTTCAGGGTTGCGCGGTCGAGCGTGAGCACGATGCCGCGGATGCCGGGCGGGGTGGCGGCCCATTGCTCGCGGAAGCTGGAAAATGGCCGGCCGGTGAGCAGGCAGACTTCCAGCGCGCGGATGACGCGGCGCGGATTCTGGAGATCGATTTGCGCGGCTCCGGCGGGATCGAGTTTCGCGAGTCGGCGCTGCAACTCGGCGGGCGGCTGGCTTTCCAAATCCGCGCGAAGCTGCGCGTCCGCACCGGGCAGGTCGGCGAGACCGTGGGTGAGCGCGCGGAGGTAAAGCCCGGTGCCGCCGGTGACGATGGGGACGCGCCCGCGCGCATGGATTTCAGCGATGCACGCGCGCGCGGCGCGGAGGTATTGCGCGACGTCAAAGGACGTGGTGAGCGGGATTTCGCCGATGAGATGGTGCGGCACGCGGGCGCGCAAATCCGAGGACGGTTTGGCCGTGAGGACGTCGAGCCCGCGGTAAATCTGGAACGCATCCGCGCTGACAATTTCACCGCCGCAGCGCTCGGAGACGGCGACGGCGACCGCGGATTTTCCGACCGCCGTGGGGCCGGCGATGATGAAGAAGGGCGAGGTGACAGGTGACACGGGACGGGTGCGCGGGTGCGCGGAGTCCACTTGTCACCCGCCACCCGCCGCCTGTCACAAAAAAAGAGGCATGGCTCGGTTTGGTGACCGCTGCATTTTGAAAACGCAGAGGCGCAGAGGCGCAGAGATCGCAGTGCATATTCGACTGCCAAACCTCTGCGTCTTTGCGTCTCTGCGTTTCAAAAAAACC
>JANXWQ010000384.1 GCA_025351065.1 Chthoniobacter sp.
CGCAGCCAAAAGATAACCGCACCGCCGCACGAGCCGTCACGACAAACTCCGGGCGAAATGCAATGCGACGCCGTGTGCCATCAGCGAAATGGCGTCAACCGCCACCACGCGGACTCGGCCCAGAAGAACTGCGAGTAGTAGAGCTTCGCGTAATCGTAGTGCGCGATGACTCGCTCCACGTCTGCGGCGCGTGATTTCAAAATGTTTGCGTCTGGGGCGAGCGTGACGACCCACGCGGCAGCGGTGGGCTCGCGGACGAACTCATGTTCCTTGCTGCTTCGTGGCGAGGCTTTGGCAAACGCCCCATACTGATGTCGCGCGATATCCTCCGCCTCCTGCTCGGTCTGCTGCGGTTTCCAAAGCGGGAGCATGGACTTGAGCCAGTCCATCTCGAAGTGGCTCGTGTCCGCATTGTCGAACTGCTGCGCCATCGGCAGACTCTTGAACGCAAGGTCCGCGCTCGCCTGCAATCCGCGCGCAAACACTGCGCGAATGGCCTCGTTCTTTTCCATCTCCCACAGTCCGCGCAGCGCACCGACGCAGGTGCAGGATGTCCACGAGTGATACTTCGCGTAGTGGAAGACCATGCCGCGCTCGCACACTTCGAGGCGCGAGAGTTTTTCGTCACCGCCACGCTCGTGCAGCGCCGCGCGATATATCGCGTCCCACTTCGCGTCAGAGGTGACGGTGTGCATCATCTTCGCGACGAAAAGCAGCCGCGGTGCGCTGTCGAATATGAAGCTCGCAAACGATCCGCGCACGCCGAATGGCGGCTCCGCGGGTATCGCCCACTTTTTTTCCACGATGATGTCCGCAGTTTCCGTGAGGTGCGCGACGATGCGCCCGCGCTCCTCCGTCGTCGCAAGGCCGGAGTCGAGATAGCGCCACAGGCCGAGGAACCACGGCAATGCCTGATCGTCCGAGCCCATCGGGTAGTGCGCTTTGCCGTCAGTGCTCACACCGCGGCCGATGAAGCCGCGCACGTCACTGATCGAGTTCAGCAAGAGCAGTCCTTCCATCAGCCGCCGCGCCTTCGCCGCGTCGTCCGCGGACTTCGTGTGCCGCCAGCGATTCGCCGCCGCGTCCACGTAGAGGCCGTTGAACATTGCGCCGTTCTCGATGGGCGCCCACCAACCGAGCGTGTTCGGCTTGCCCTCGCGACACTCCTCCGGCGTGGGGAGGCTCACCGAGCCATCGAGGTCGGTGAAGTCGATCATGATGCCGTGTTTATCGATGAACCGCCGCCAGATTTCGGTGTGAGCTTGCTCGACCGAGGAGGCTGCATCGCCCGCGAAGCACGTGCGCGCCGTGAGAACCGAGCCGGTGGCGGCAAGCGTGGTGCGGATGAAGGTGCGGCGGTTCATGCGTCGGTGAATGGTCCTGCATTCTTCTTCGTCAGCGCCTCGCGCACTTTCACACCATCGAGCGCGGCGACCTCCGTTTTCTCGTTCAGTGCCATCGCCGCGGCAGTGCCAGCAGCTTCGCCCATCGCCATCGCGGTGACGGTGACGCGCGTGGAGGCATGCGCACCGCGCGTGGCGGAATGGCAGCGGCCGGCGACGAGCAAGTTCCCGATCTTCTGCGGCACGAGCGAGCGATACGGGATGTCGTAAGGTTCGGGCTGGACCTTCTTCGGATCGAAATCGTTGGCGCTGCCGACCACCGTTTTGTTCGGATGCAGATCGAGATACCAGCAGCCCGTGGCGATCGCATCGTCAAAGCGCCTGCTCTTCATCAGATCGTCCTCGCTGAGCACGTGCTGGCCGATGATGCGGCGCGACTCGCGCACGCCGATCCACGGATACGCTTCGAGGAAATACGACTCGGCAAACGCGGGCACATCCTTCTTCCAGGCGCGGAACATCGCGTGCGCATCCGCGCGGCCCTGCATCTCCGCGCGGCTCAAGTCAGCGGCGTCGGTGGGATTGCACGGAACGCGCACGCCATGCACGTAGATCTCGTTCTTCCCATACATGAACATCACACCGGGACCGTAGTAGAAGGGCAGCTCGCCACGCTTCTGCGCCTCCACGAGCGCGGTGCGGCATTGCCCGCCGATGCCCGGCACGTTCTGCACATTGCCGATGCGGAAGTGCAGTGTGAGCGGCTGCACCTCGGCATTCTGCTCGAATGGCGCACCCGCCCACGCGGCGACATCCGCATCGCCGGTGCAATCAATCACCGTTTTCGCCTGCACCGTCACGAGCCCGTCCTTGTTCGCCACCGTCACGGATTGGATGCGCCCGCCGCTGCTCCGCACGTCGCACACGAAGGAATTGAACAGCACGGTGAGGTTGCCTTTGTGCTCTTGAAAAAGCCGATCGAGCAGCAGCTTGAACTCAAACGTATTCGGGATCGTTGGATTGTGCTTTGCCACCGTCTTCGCGTCCGGCGCGCACACGCCGGACTTCGAGAGCAGTTCCAGCGCGATGCCGCGGACGACGATGCGGTTTGTCGAGATGTGCGCGATGCCGTCGAAATAAGGCAGCCCGACGCTCGTGATGATGCCGCCCGCAAACGGCGCCTTTTCCACGAGCAGCACCTTCGCCCCCGCGCGCGCCGCGGCGAGCGCCGCCGCACTGCCCGCGCAACCGCCGCCGCAGACGAGCACGTCCGTCTGGATCGTGCGTGATGTTTTTGCCGCGGCTGCCGGTTCGGCACTCTGCGCGGGTTGGATCGCGCTGGCCGCCGCAGCGGCAGCGGCGGCGGATGCCTGGATAAAGCGACGGCGGGTTTGAGGAATGCTGGTTTTCATGAGCGTCTTGAATAAGAGCTTGTGGTTGCCGCTGCACGCGACGGGGACGAGCAAGCCGTCACGCTGGGTGGCGGGAGGATGCAAAGACAAAAACAATTAGAGCCTGGAGCGTGCCGGAAACGAGCACCGAAGGTGCGCAAACAAGCCAGCCCAGGGCAACGCCCTGGGAAAAGGAGGAAAAATCTAAAACCCTGAAAGGGCGGCACAGATTGGAGCGCCCTTTCAGGGCTTGATGTTCGACGGGACCGTATTCCCAGGGCGTTGCCCTAGGCTGGCTTGTTTGCTTACCTTTTGTGCTCATTGTTGAAAGGGGAAATTGACGACGCTCAGGAGCGGGAATACGGTGAGCCATCATGGAAGCTATCGCCGAACAACTGGAGACTAAACTTCACGAGTGGAAGCCGGAAACCTCGGAAAAGGTTCGGGTGCTCGTGGCTGAAATCATCGAAATGGCGGACGACGACGCTTTGGACATCGGCCGCTCCCGCAGCGTCGAACAGGAAGTGCTGGACCTACTCGATGAGCCCTCGCCCCGGTGAGGTCTGCTGGCCGACCTCGGCATGGCGGCGAAAACGCGGCCTGTCGTGGTGATGTCGAGATACGACGAAGATCCGCCACGAGTCTTGGTGCTCTACGTGCCTCTGACCTCGGAAGATCGAGACAGCGAGTATGAGGTGGCAATGCCGAAACTGCCATTCCTGCGTTTGGCAGGCGTGGCGAATGTGCAAGGCATCGGGTCAGTGCCGGTGAAGAGGTGGGAGCGCCGACTGGGCGTGCTGCCGTCGGAAGTGATGGACCGAATAAAGAAAGCACTCCGTTTTGCATTGGATTTGGAGTAGCTGGATTTCGATTCGTAAGGCGTTGCGGTTTGAGTTCGCATTGTTCCATGAAAACCGTTGAAGTTCGTTCTCACTATCATCCTCCGTGGAAGTTGCTGCCAGTCCGTGTCATGTCGGGCACCCAAGCAGCCTTTGGCGAAGAAGGATTGGTTACGTTTGATTTCGGGCAACGGCGTGTCTTGTTCGAGAACACCAAAACGAAAATGACTGTGGAGCTTGCCAAACTCGAAACAGAGGCGGAAACCGTCAGTTCACTCGAGCGCTATAGCGGGCGAATCGTCGGAGAGGGTTTTGAAATTTCAATCCACAGAAGTTGGTTCCTAGGCAACCTAGACCTCACCGTAAAGAGCTTTGTCGGTGGCGTAATCAAAGAGTCCGTGGTCAGCCGAATACATTTGCCAACCGAATTTGATTTTTTCAACTGTATTAGCTGTCACTTTACCGGAAATGAAACCCTCAAAGTTACATTTGAACCTAGCTATGAGAATATGGCGCGCGTGGTAAGTGCTGTGCTTTTGTTGGATTCGACTTTTTCACGGCCGCATACGGGGTAACAAGCAACGCGCGCTCTCCCGCAGGAGCGCGCGTCGTTTTTGTCTGCTGAAACCGTCCCGGCTTACGCCCCCACTTCCGCCCGCGCGTCCGCGGCCAGGGCGGTGGAGAGGTAACGCTCGCCCGTCGAGCAGGCGATGGTGACGATGAGCTTGCCCTTGTTCTCGGGCCGTTTCGCCACCTCGATGGCCGCGATCACATTCGCGCCGGTGCTGATGCCCACGAGGATGCCCTCCTCCTTGGCCAACCGCCGCGCCATGGCGAAGGCGTCGTCATTCGACACCTGCACGCACTCCACTATCTGCGCGTTTCCGGCGGCGTCCTTGAGGTGCAGGTTGTTCGGCACAAAGCCCGCGCCGGTGCCTTGGATTTTGTGTGGCCCCGGCTTCACCGGCTGCCCCGCGAGGGTCTGCGAAATGACCGGCGAATCCTTCGGCTCGACGGCAATTGCCGCGAACGACGGCTTGCGCTTTTTCAAAACCTCGACGCAGCCCGTGATGGTGCCGCCCGTGCCGACGGCGGAGACGAGGATGTCGATCTTCCCGTCCGTGTCCGCCCACAACTCCTCGGCGGTCGTCTTCGCGTGGATCGCCGGATTCGCGGGATTGTTGAACTGCTGCGGCATCCACGCGTTCGGAGTGTTTTTCACGAGATCCTCGGCGCGGGCGATCGCGCCTTTCATCCCCTCCGCCCCGGGCGTGAGCACGAGCTTCGCGCCGAGCATGGCGAGCAGGGTGCGCCGCTCGAGCGACATCGTCTCCGGCATCGTGAGGATGAGCTTGTAGCCTTTCGCCGCCGCGACGAAGGCGAGCGCGATGCCCGTGTTCCCGCTCGTCGGCTCGACGATGACGGTGTCCTTCGTCAGCACGCCGCGCTCCTCCGCGTCCTGGATCATGGCCATGCCGATGCGGTCTTTCACCGAGCCGAGCGGATTAAAAAACTCGCACTTCAGCGCGATGGTCGCGTCGAGTCCGGCGGTGACTTTGTTGAGTTTGACGAGCGGCGTGCGGCCGACGGTTTCGACGATGTTGTTGTAGATGTGGCCCATGGGATGTGTGCGGATTATTGAGGTTGGTGTTGGAGAAAAACGGGCCGCACTTCTACCGCCGTCTGCCCCGCACGGGCAAGGGCGATATTGCCGCGCAATTTCCGTTTGCCTTGCGAAAAGCGGGTGCTACTTCTCCCCACCCGCAAACCCAACCCAACACACACCATGGCTGACCTCCTCAACGCTCAAGACATCAAAGACTGGCTCAAAAAACTCCCCGAGTGGGATTACGAAAAGAAGCACATCGAGCGCACTTTTGAGTTCGACGATTTTTCCCAGGCCATCGAATTCGTGAACGGCGTGGCCGAGATCGCCGAGGAGGACGACCACCATCCCGAGATCGACATCCGCGACAGCAAGGTGCGGCTCTCGCTCTCCACGCACAGCGAAGGCGGCGTGACCGACATGGATTTCGAGGTCGCGGAAAAAATCGACACGCTCGTCGAATAGGCGGCTCCGATGCCCGCCGCGCCTGATCCTTCGCTCGCGCGGATGATCTTCTGCGCTGTGCTTGTGCTTGCCTTTGCGGTCGGCGTCTGGGCCTACATCGACCGGCGCAGCGCCGCGCCGCCGCCGCCGAAGATCGAAATGCCGGGGCGGTGAAGCGCCCGGCCCGCTGCGCATGTCCGGCCAGGCCCATCTTCACGAATCCGTCCTGCCGCACACGCGCCAGGATTTTGCGCTACTCCGCGAGTCGATGACCATCGACGATGCGCTCGCCGTCATTCGCGAGCGCGGCATCGGCGAGCGCATCATCTATTTCTACGTGGCCGACGCGGCTGCGCGGCTCACCGGCGTGCTGCCCACCCGTCGCCTCCTCACCGCCGCGGGCGCGACGCCGATTGGCGAGGTGATGATCCGTCGCGTCGTCGCCATCCCGCAGACCGCCACGCTGCTCGAAGCGTGCGAGCTTTTTGTGCTCTACAAGTTTTTCGCTTTTCCCGTGATCGACGAGGAGCGCCGCGTCATCGGCGTCATCGACATCGGCGTTTTTGCCGAGGAGGCGCTTGATCTCGCGGAGCCCGAAAAGGTGAACGACATGTTCGAAACGCTCGGCTTCAAGATGTCGCAAATGAAGGGCGCGTCGCCGCTCGAGGCGTTCCGTCTGCGCTTTCCCTGGCTGCTCGCGACCATCGGCAGCGGCACGCTCGGCGCGCTGCTCGCGGGCGTCTTCGAGGCCACGCTGGAGCGCGCGATCATCGTCGCCTTTTTCCTCGCGCTCGTCCTCGCGCTCGCCGAGTCCGTGAGCATCCAGTCCATGACGCTCACGCTCCAGGCCCTGCGCGTGGAAAAGCTGTCGTGGCCTTGGTTCACGCGCAGCGCCCGGCGCGAGCTGCTGGAAGCCCTGATGCTCGGCGCGGGTTGTGGCGGACTGGTCTTTGCCATCGTCTGGCTCTGGCGCGGCACGCTGGCAGGTGCTGCCGTGATTGGCGTCAGCGTCTTTGGCTCCGTCGGCATCGCCTGCTTCGCCGGGCTGCTCGTACCCTCGCTCCTCCACGCGTGGAAGCTCGACCCGAAAATTGCCGCCGGCCCTATCACCCTCGCCGTCACCGACGTCCTCACCCTCACGCTTTATTTTTCCCTCGCTGCGTGGTTGCTATGACCGCAGAGGCGCAGAGGTTTTTGAGAGGCACGCAGAGGGATGGGATTTTTGAATTCCTCCTCAGTCCTCTCTCGCCCCCTCTGCGCCTCTGCGGTTATTTTCTGCCGCTCTCACTCTCAGCTATGACCGCCCATCCCATCTTCGTCGCCCCGTCCCTCCTCGCCTGCGATTTCGGTCGCCTCCACGACGAGGTGCGCCGCGCCGAAACCGCCGGCGCCGACTGGCTGCACTGCGACGTGATGGACGGTCATTTCGTGGACAACATTTCCTTCGGCCCCGCCTTCGTGGACGCGGCGGCGAAAGTCGCCACCGTCCCGCTCGACGTGCATCTCATGGTCGAGCGGCCCGAGCATTATTTTCCCCGCTTCGTGAAAAGCGCGCGGAACATCACCGTCCACGTCGAGGCGCAGCACGATGTTGCGAAAACGCTCGCCGCCATCCGCGCCGCCGGCTGCACCTGCGGTCTCGCCCTGCGCCCGGCCACGCCTTTCGAGGACGCGGTTCCCTTCCTCGATCAAATCGACCTGCTGCTCGTGATGACCGTCGTCCCCGGCTTCGGCGGCCAGCCCTTCATGCCCGAGATGATGCCCAAAGTCCGCGCCGCCGCCGACGCCCGCGCCAGTCTGGGCCTTGCTTTCCGCCTTGAGGTCGATGGCGGCATCACCGCCGAGACCGCCCCCATTTCCACCGCCCACGGAGCCGACACCCTCGTCGCCGGCACCTCCGTCTTCGCCGCGCCCGACATGCCCGCCGCCGTCCGCTGCGTCCGCGGCGCGTAGCGCCGTCGTGGCGCAGGCTTCCAGCCTGTGGATGTCCGCCGGGCATCCCTGCCCGGCGAAAAACGGGCCTACTGCGCGCTAGTTTCCCGCGGCTCGCTTGCTTGGAAATGCGCCAGCGCCTCACCAACCAAAAACAGCGAGCCCGTGATCAGCGTCCGCCGTTCCATCGACCCGGCGATGCGGATTGCCGCGGGCAGATCCCGTACGGCGATGCACTCCAGCCGCGGCGCGATCTCGCCGATCGCGCGGCAGATTTCCTGCGAAGTAGCCGAGCGCGGATTCTGCACTGGCACCGCGAGAATGCGCCCCGCCACCGGCAGCAGCGCCTCGCAAATCCCGCGCACGTCCTTGTCCGCGAGGATGCCGAGGATGAGCGTCGCGCGCTTTTCGCCGAACATCTCGCGCCAGGTCTCCGCCAACCGCCGCGCTGACGCCGGATTGTGCGCGCCATCGAGAACGAAGCGCGGCGTGATCTGCTGAAACCGCCCCGGCCATTGCACCGTGCGCATGCCCTCGGCCACGGCTTTGCCAGTCACGCCGAGCGCCGCGACCTCCAGCGCGTGCAGCGCCAGCGCGGCGTTCCAGCGTTGATGGCTGCCCGCGAGCGCGATCTCCGCGTTGCGCAGCGGCGACATCACGAGATTCAATTCCGCCCCGCGCCACATCGCGATCTGCACGATCACCACCCGCACTTCATCCGCCTGCGGCCCCGTCACCACCGGCACGCCGGGCTTGACGATCCCGGCTTTTTCTATCGCGATGGCGGCGAGCGAATCGCCGAGCCACTGCGCATGATCCATGTCGATCCGCGTGATCACCGAGACCGCGGGCGTCACCACATTCGTCGCGTCGAGCCGGCCGCCGAGCCCGGTTTCCAGCACCACGACTTCTGCGCCGCGCTGCTGAAACCACGCCAGCGCCAGCGCCGTGGTGATTTCAAAAAAAGTCGGCGCGTGTTCCCAGCCATCGGTCAGCGCGCGGATCTCGCTCAGCCCCGCGGCCACGTCCTCCTCGCTGATCATCTCGCCGTCCATCCGCATACGCTCCCGAAAGGTGATCAAATGCGGCGATGTGAAAAGCCCCGTCCGCAGTCCAGCCGCGCGACAGCACGCGTCGAGCATCGCGCATGTTGAGCCTTTGCCATTCGTCCCGGCGACATGGAGAAACCGCGGCGCGTCCGGCCCGGAAACCCTGATGCCAAGCACCTCCACGAGCCGCTGGATGTTTTCCAACCCGAGCCTGATGCCGTGAAGCTGCGTGGCGTAGAGCCAGGCGACGGCCTCGTCGTAATTCACTTCGCGGGGGCGAGGTAGCTGAGCAGGTTGCCCAGCGTTTCGCGCATTTTTTTGCGATGCACGATCATGTCCAACAGCCCGTGATCTTCGAGGAATTCGGCGGTCTGAAAATTCGGCGGCAGATCCTGGTGGGTCGTCTCCTTAATGACGCGCGGCCCCGCGAATCCGATCATCGCCTTCGGCTCCGCGATGATGATGTCGCCCACCGTGGCAAAGCTCGCGCTCACGCCGCCGGTGGTCGGATGCGTGAGCACCGAGATGTAGGGCAGCCGCGCCTGCGCGTGCAGCGCGAGCGCGCCGCAGGTTTTCGCCATTTGCAGCAGGCTCAGCACGCCCTCGTACATCCGCGCGCCGCCGGACGCGGAGACGATGATCGCCGGGATGCGCTCCTTCGTCGCGCGCTCCACACAGCGCGTCAGTTTTTCGCCCACGACCGAACCCATCGTCGCGGCGATGAAATTGAAATCCATGACCGAGATGGACACGCGCTGGTTTTCAATCGCGCCGAAGCCGCTGATCACCGCGTCTTTCAAGCCGGTCTTTTTTTGGTAGCTCTTCAGCCGCTCGGTGTAGCTCGCCATGCCGGTGAATTTCAGCGTATCGACTGACACCATGTTGGCGTCGTGCTCCTCGAACGAGCCCGCGTCCAGCAGCATCTCCAGCCGCTCGTGCGCTGTCTGGGTCATGTGGTGGTCGCACTTCGGGCAGACGCGGAAATTCTGCACGAGATCGAGGTTGTGAATCATCTCCGCGCAGCTCGGGCATTTCTGCCAGAGGCCCTCGGGGAATTCGCGCTTCTTGTCGGAGTGAAAGGATGGTTTGGAGAAAATACCCATGGGTCGGGAAGGTTGATGGCGTCAGCCGCGGGCGACGGTCACGACGCGGACGGACGCCGCGCCGGCGGCGCGCAGGACGCGCGCACATTCATCCACGGTGGAGCCCGTGGTGAAGACGTCGTCCACTAAAACGAGATGGCGGTTTTGCACGGCGGCACTGTGGTGCACGCGGAAGGCGTTGCGCAAGTTTTCCATCCGCTCGTGGCGGTCGAGCCGCGTCTGCGTGGTGGTGTAGCGGATGCGCGTCAGCGCGCGGAGCAGGGGCGTGCCGGTGCGCTGCGCGAGCAGTTCGGCGAGCACGTCGGCCTGATTGAATTCGCGCTCACGAAACCGCGCGCTGTGCAGCGGCACAGGCACCAGCGCGCCGATGGGCTGCGCGCGGATGCGCTCGTCGTCCAGCGCTTCGGCCAGCCAGTCGGCGAGCGGATGCCGGAGATAAAAGTGGCGGTCGTATTTGAAGCGATGCACAAACTCCCGCACCACGCCGCGGCTCAGGTAGCGCGAAACGGCGCAGTCGAAATGCAGCGTGCGATCCGCGCAATTCGCGCAGGTGAACCCGCTGGTGATCGCGCCGTCGAACGGCTCCGAGCAGCGCTGGCAAAATGGCGCGACGATCATTTTCGCCTGCCCCGCGCAGGCCGCGCAGAGATGCACGCCGCCCTCCGTGTCCGCCCCGCAATGCGCGCAGTGCGGCGGATAGAGCAGCGAGACCAGCGCCTCACCCGCGCGCCGCAGAGTCGTGCCGATTTTCATAAGCGAGCCACAGCCGCACCGCGCCCCACGCGAACAGCAGCACGGCCACGGGGACGAGGCCGATTTGCAATTCCCGCCCCACCCACGGCAGCAGGAGCAGCTTGCGTTTCGTCAGCGCGGAAAAGCTCATCTTCACGAACACCACCCCCGCATGCAGGCCGATGCTCATCCACAGCGAGCGCGTGCGCAGCACCGCATCGCCGAGCAGCCAGCCGAGCGCGAAGAGTGTGGTGAAACCGGCGAGCAGCGTCATGGGTTCGGCGAATTGATGAAAGCTGTGCGGCACGAGCGCGAAGCCGGACAGCCAGTTGACCTCGGCGATGTCGAAGGACTCGTCCGGTTTCAAAAAATGCAGGACGGCAAAGAGCGCCGTGACGGAAAAAAGCGCCGCCTGCGGGCGCAGCGTGCGCCGGAAAAGGCCGAAGATCGCGCCGCGAAAGAGCGCCTCCTCGAGCGTCGCGACGACGGCGGCGGAGAGCGCGATGATCGGCAGTTTTCCCCATTCGAGCGGCGTGCGCCATTTGTACAAACCGAACGCCACATAGCCGCCAGCCATCAGCGCCACAAAGATCGCGGCGATGACAAAGCCCGCGAACAAGTGCCGCCGCCAGCGCGCGTCCCGCTCCAATCCCAGCTCGCGCCAACTTCCGACACGCAGCGCGCGGATCGCCGGCCACAGCAGCAGCACGGCGGCGAGGAGCGCGGCGCGGTTGAAATACTTTTGAAACTTGAACT
>JANXWQ010000380.1 GCA_025351065.1 Chthoniobacter sp.
CGGCAGCACATGGATATCCGGCGCGTCGCCGAGCACTTCGATGATCTCGAAGCTCGCCGTCTTCTGACCTTCGAGCCGGTACGGGTTGATCGAGTTGACGATGGCGATGGGCTCGGTCTCGCCGATCTCGCGGACGAGCCGCAGGGCGTCGTCGAAATTACCGTCGATGGCCACCACTTTCGCGCCATACATGAAGGCCTGCGCGAGCTTTCCGAACGCGATTTTTCCCGCCGGCAGCAGCACGATGCACGCGACGCTGGCCCGCGCGGCGTAGGCCGCGGCGGCGGCGCTCGTGTTGCCGGTGCTGGCGCAGATGACGGCCTGCGAGCCAGCTTCCACGGCCTTCGACAGCGCCATCGTCATGCCGCGATCCTTGAACGAACCCGTCGGATTCAGCCCCTCGTATTTGATGAAAACCTCGCACCCGCGCCCGACGCGCGCGCTGAGCTTCGGCGAGTGGATGAGCGGCGTGCTGCCTTCGTTCAGCGAGATGAAAGGCGTGGCGTCGGTGACTGGGAGAAACTCCCGCCAGCGGGCCATGACACCGCGGTCATGGAGAGAGCGGAACGCCTTCAAGCCGGGGTCGCGGTGGAAGCCGGCGGGTGGGTTTCAATGTGCGTCGCCAGCATGAGGTCGATCAAAGCGATCGCGTCGCCTTCAAGATTCAAGGCCATGACGCCACCGCCTTTCGAGATGAAGGCGAAGTCGGGATGCTCGACGCGATACGATTTATTTGCGGAGAGAAAAATCGTGAACGGCACGAAGGGTGCCGTCTGCAGCAGTTGTCGAACTCCATCGGTGGTCATAGGGAAAATGTAGAAGACGGGCAATGGAATCGCAAGGTGCCGGGAGCGTCAGGCGAAGTTTTCCACGCGGATCATGCGCGGCGTTTTTTTTACGCAGGGGAGAGCGCCGATTTTTTCCAAGGCCGAAGCGATCTGGCCGTTGGTGGCTTTGTGGATGACGAGGATGAGCGAGACCGCTTCGCCCTCCGCGGCCTCGGGCTGGAAGATGGAGGAGATGCCGATGTTCAATTCGCCGAGGACGCCGGCGACCTGGGCGATGACGCCGGGCCGGTCCTCGACGGTGAGGCGCAGGTAGTACTCGGAGACGATTTGGTCGATGGGCTTGCAGGTGCCGTAGAGGCCGTGCGGCATGAAGCCGTAGTTGCTGCGTGGCGATTGCAGCGCGGCGGCGGCTTCGGCGAGGTCGGCGATGACGGCGCTGGACGTGGGATCCTGGCCCGCGCCGCGGCCGTAGAAAAGGGTGTCGCCGACGATGTCTCCGTGGACGGCGAGAGCGTTGAAGACGCCGTTGACGCTGGCCAGCACATGCTTTTCGGGGATGAGCGTGGGATGCACGCGCACTTCGATCTCGCCGCGCGTGTCGGCTTTGATGATGCCGAGGAGCTTGATGGAGTAGCCGAGTTTTTTGGCAAAGCAGATGTCGTTGGCGGTGATGTGCTCGATGCCTTCGACGTGGATTTTGTCCGCCGGCACCCAGAACCCGTAGGCGAGCGAGGCGAGGATGATGGCCTTGTGCGCGGCGTCGCCGCCGTTCACATCGAGCGCGGGATCGGCCTCGGCGTAGCCCGCGGCCTGGGCCTCAGCGAGGGCTGCGGCAAAGCCCAGCCCGCTCTCGCACATGCGCGTGAGGATGTAGTTGCTGGTGCCGTTAATGATCCCGTGGATGGACTGAATGTGGTTGCCGATGAAGGCTTCGCGGATCGACTTGATGATCGGAATCCCCCCCGCGACGGCGGCCTCGAAAAACACCGGTACCTTGTGTTTTGTCGCCGCCTCGAAAATCTCGCGCCCGTGCTCGGCGAGCAGCGCCTTGTTGCCGGTGACGACAATTTTCCCGCGCTCAATCGCGCCGAGGATCAAGCGCAAACTTTCGTCCTTCTGCCCCATCAATTCGACGACGATTTGGATCGCCGGATCGTCGAGCAAATCCTCCCAGCGCGTCGTCAGCAAATCGCCGGGAACGCTGATACCACGGGCCTTCGCGGGATCGCGGACGGCTATTTTTTTCACCTCCAACTCATAGCCGAGCCGCTCCCGGAGCAGGGCACGGTTTTGGGTCAGGTGCTTGAAGACACCTGCGCCGACATTGCCCATTCCAGCGAGTCCGATGCCAAAGGTTTGCATGCGAAAGGGCGCGGACTATCGCGCCCGTGTTTTGGGCTGTAAAGGCGGGAGTTGCGGCGCGTGATTCAGCGCCGCTTTCGGTCGGGACTGACCCTTATTTCTGCCGCAGAAATTTGTGCAGCCGCCCGAACGCACTCCATTCGGTGACGATCAGATTTCCGTCTTTGTCGAGGGCTGCGCCGTGCGGGGAGTTCGTGATGCCATCCTTCCACTGGTCCGGCGGGAGGCCGTAGTTGGCGCGCTGTTTGGCGTCCGGGTTGTCGCCGACTTGCGCCGCGATGCCGCCCGTTTTGTCGAGCACGGTCACGCGGCCTTGCAGCTCGGGGATCACCGCGTTGTCGCCGCGAATGTTGACCGCGGCCGGCATGCGCAGGTCTTTTTGGATGACCTTCACGAAGTTGCCGTCGAGGTCCCAGTATTCCACGCGGTTGTTGTTGCGGTTGCAGACAAACAGCAGCGGCTTTTCGCCGCGCGTATCGAGCGCGATTCCGTGGCAGGTGTTGAACTTTCCCTCCTCCGGGCCTGCCGAGCCAAAGGCCTTCACAAACTTGCGGTCCTTGTCGAACTTGAAGATGTGGTTCGAGCCGTAGCCGTCGGCCACGTAGATCGCGCCGTCGGGGCCCGCGGTCACGGCGCAGGGCTTAAAGCCGCCCGCGTCTTTGCACACGCCGGATTCCTCCGGGTAGGTGATCGCCCACTCCTGCGTGCCGTCGAGTTTCAGCTTGATGACCTCGTGCTCGGAAGGTCGCGCCGCATAAATGACCTCCGCGCCACCCTCCTCGCGGATTTCCAGCGCGTGGACTTTCGACGGGCCAAAGGCGCGCAGAAATTTCCCATCGGGCGAAAAGACGAGAATGCCGCGGGCCGTGTCGGTGGTGACGTAGGCATTGCCCGCCTTGTCGAGGGCCACGCCGCCGTGGCAGGCGCCCTGCGGCTGATCACCGGGCTGCTTGTCGAAAAAGTTTGGGGCGAGTTCGTACTTGAGGCCCTGGGCAAAGGCGTGGGCCGAGAGGAGGGCGAGGGTGGCGAGGAGGGATTGGGTGAGGCGTTTCATACGCTGGCACTTATCCGCAGCGGGCGGATGCTTGGCAATCACCTACTGCGTCCCGGCCCGCATTCGTTTTACAATTCCAGCGGCACGCCGGGCGTGGGCGTGAGGATTTCGCTCTCTGGAAGATCGGCGGCGAGCGTGCCGCGGAACCACTCGACGGCGGAGGCGTCGCCGTGGACGAGGATGACTTTTTTCGGGCGCACTTTGTTCACGTAGGCGCGGATGCTTTCGCGGGTGGCGTGGGCGCTGAAGTTGAAGGTTTCGAGCGCGCACTTCAGCGGCTGCGGGGGAAACTCGGGGCTGAGCTGCACCAGATCGCCAGGCACGGCGGCGCGGATGCGGCCGGCGGGCGAGAGTGGGTCGGCGTAGCCGACGAAAAAGAGGGCGTGCGCGGGGTCGCTGAGGAACTGGCGGGCGAAGGAATTGGAGAGCGTTTTCTCGGTCATCATGCCGCTGGAGATGGCGTAGATGCGCTCGCCTTTGAGCGGGGTGGCGGCGGCGGCTTTGCCGGCCATGGTGAAGGGCGCGACGGCATCGAGGATTTGCAGGCCGGGTTTTTGGCGCGGGGTTTTGCCGGCGAGTTTGTCGTAGATTTCGGTGAGCTTGGTCCCGAGGCCGCCGATGTAAATGGGGCATGGGCCGAGCAGCCCGCGCTGGCGGAAACTGTGAAACATCGCGAGCACCTCCTGCGTTTTGCCGAGGGCGAAAAGCGGGACGAGGATGCCGGCCTTGCGGTCGAATTGCGCGCGGATCGCATCGGCAAAACGCAACTCCTCGCCGGCGCGGGTGAAGGTGTCGGGCGTGGGCCGGTCGCCGCGGGTGGTCTCGATGATGAGCACGTCCAGTTCGTGCTCGGGGAAGCGCGCACCCTGCATGATCGTCTGGTCGTCGAACTGGATGTCGCCGGTGTAAAAAACCGTGCGCCCTTCCGCGCGGATGAGCGTGCCGACGGAGCCGAGGATGTGGCCGGCGTCGAAGAACTCGATGGTCACGTCCGCGCTTTCATCCAGGCGCAGCCTTTCACCCGTCACGTCGAAGCGCGTGTGCAGCGGCACGGGGTGCCACTGGCGCACGGCTTTCTCCACGTCGCGGTGGGTGAAAAGCGGGTAGCTGGTGATGCCCTCGTCGCGCTTTTTGGTCATCACGTTGACCGAGTTGTGGAGCATCACGTCGCTGAGCTGGCGCGTGGCTTCAGTCATGAAAACGGGCGCGCCGGGGTGGCGGCGCATGAGCACGGGGATCGAGCCGAGGTGATCCTGATGGGCGTGCGAGAGGAGGATCGCATCCGCGGAGCCGTCCTCGATCAGCCGATGGTTCGGGAGCGCGGCTTCGCCGTCGAAACGCGGGTGCAGGCCGGAGTCGAGGACGAGGCGTTTGCCTGCGAGGTCGAGGCAGTAGCAGTTCGCGCCGATTTCGACTTGCCGCGTGAGATTGGTAAAGGTGATGCCGCCCATGCGCTGGGCGCGGAAGATGGGGACGCGGGTGCGGGGAAGGCAACCGTTTTCGCGGCGCCGCCGTCCTCGTTCGGCTATCGTCACTCCGGCGCAGCCGGCGTTCTCTGCTCACGTTCCGAGGTTTCACTTTGGAACGAAGGAGAATTCGCTTTCACCGCTCCGCGTGATTTGTGCCCGGATCGGAGGTGGGATGGGATTTACGCGTGAGCGTGATGCCGTGCTTCGCGAGGTAAGCTCTAAAACCGGGTGCCTCTACGGTAGGCATTTCCTTGGCTTTCTTGAGTTCGGCCACACGCTTTGCGGCCGCAGTATCGGCCGCGATCGTCGCTAGCATCTGCTCGCGGCTGGGCGTCTTCGTCTTGGCGAGAAGAAGCGCACGTTCGGCCTCGGCAAGCAATTCCTGCTGCTCGCGTTGTTCCAAGGGCGTAAGCGCGAGTTGGTCGTCAGCGAACAGATGGACATAGCCCCGCTGTGCAGCTTCGGCGGCGGTGAGCTTGCGCCGAGACGTGGCAGTTGTCTTTTTGCGGGCTTTTTTTGAGTGACCAAGCAGCAGGCTATAGATAATGAACGCGCCGATGGCGAGAACGGCCAAGGTTAAAGTGTTGTGGTTGAATTGCGTGATGAGGTCACCCGCCGAGGATGGTATTTTGCCCGTGAGGACAAAGAGGAATACTAAGGCGGTCAAGATCGAGAGCAGGGTTTTGAACATTGCTGTTTTCGGTGGTGATGCCGGTTTTAAGGCCTGCGCGCTGGCGTCTGTCGCGCCCTATTTCTTATGCTGCATTTCAAGTCCTTTGCTGATCTGCAGAGCACCTTCATCCAAATTGGTCTTTGCGCCGATCGGCACGAACGGTGCCTTTTTCGGAGATGCCTGAAGAGTCGGCGTGGCTGGCGATGGAGGTGCCGCTTTGGTCAATTGAACTGGCGTCGGAGCTTTGGCGGACATGGGCTGAGGGACAGGTGTTCGCAGGCCAATGACTGGGCCTGTGTTATACCCGCTATTCACGGGCCGCCATTTTTTCTGAGCTGAAGCATCACCCGTGGTCGAGTTGGTTGCATCGGAAGAACCAGACTCTGCAGAGCGGGACGTTGATGTTGCAACAATCTTGGCCTCCTCCTTAGCAGTCCGATTCTGATTCCAAACCGCCAACGCGATAAGAGCAAGCGCAAGAAGCCAGCCTCCGATTTTCTGAACGGGTTTGTCCATGGATTTCCAAGCAGACTGAAAAACTCGCTCGTCCGCGTCCAGCCATTATTCCCTCGTGACCAAGCTCCTGCTTGGTCATGCCGCTGTCTGCGAAGCTCTGCTTCGGCCGCGTGGAGCATGCGCGGGCGCACGAAGCTGATGTGGGCGTGGGGAAGCAGAGCTTCCCAAGACAAGTGCGTGACCAAGCTGGATGCCGCTCATGCGCTGGGCGCGGAAGATGGGGACGCGGGCGCGGGGAAGGCAACCGTTTTCGCCGGAGGCGCCGGGCGGGAGGGCGGCTGATATTGAAAACGCAGAGGCCCTGGGCACGCGGAGTTTTCACAAGATGCGTCGGCCCAGTAATTCCTCCGCGTCTTCCGCATCTCTGCGCCACTGCGTCTAGAAAATGACGGGGCGCTTTGGCCTGCCAGCCGCGTCCGGCGTGACCACGCGGAGCAGCACCATGACGAGCACCGCGCCGAGCGGGATCATGCCGGGGAGCCACACCAGCCAGCGGCTGAAGACCGCCATCGCCGCCATCGCATAGACGACGAGCGAGACAAACCCGATGAGCGGCGCCCACCACTTTTTCAGCCGCGGCACGCGGTAGCTGATGAGCATGAAGACCGCGATCACCATACCCTCCGCCCACCGCGGCGCGCGCCGGATGAAGGACTGGTTCTGGATCGTGGCGATGGCCGCCGCGAACAGCTCGCCCGGCGAACCTTTGCGCCCCGCCGCCAGCGCCACGGTGCGCGCCGCCGGGTCGGTGCGCGCGAGCAGGACGATGCCGCCGCGCAGCCGGTCGAGCGGCACCACCGGCGCGCTGCCCGCGTCGCGCTGCTCGGCGGCGAGCATGAGGTCGCCGAAGCTGAACGCCGCGCGCGGCGAGCCAAAGTCCACGCGCATGCGGCCCGCGGTGTCGATGGGGATGCGCAGGTTTTTGCCGAGCAAAATCTGCGCGCCCGGCTCCACCGTCACATCGTCCGGCGTGAGCTGGAGCCACAGCATCACCGCCTGGAGCACAAAGGCCGGCACCACCTGGCCCCGGTAGCGCAGCACCAGCGGCACCGCGTTGTAGCGCTCATAGACCGCCGGCAGATTCGTGAAGCCCACCGTCGAGGACAGCCGGTAGTTTGCCGTCGGCTGCCGCTCGATGAGCGAGAACTCCGGGATGTCCGTCACCGCCCCCGTCACCTTGCGCAGCACCGGCACCTCCTGCAGCGGCGGGATCACCGTCGGGTCCTCGGGAAAACCCAGCGCCGAACCGAGCAGCACCTTGCCCGCGGTCAGGATTTTCTCCCGCAGCAATTGCTCGTTCGACGGCAGCAGCCGCAGCTGCTCCTCCGGCAGCCCAAAGCGGCTCCAGTCCAGCACCTCGTCGCAGGCCAGCACCTCTGGCTGGAGCGGCTGCATGACTTGGAAAAAGATGGCGAACTTCTCCGGCGACCACGGCCACGGGTAGAGGCCCAGCGTGCTGTCGTCGATGCCCACCAGCGTGACCGGCGCAGGCGCGGCGGCGCGGCGGCTGTGGCGGGCGAGGAAGTCGGCAAAGGCATTGTCCCACGCCGCCAGCGGCTCCTGCCGCGCGCCGAGCGCGAGCGCCAGACCTGCGAGGAGCACGAGAAACATGAACTGTGCTCCAGTGCGAAACATGGCGCGCAATGAGCGGGATTTCCCTCCCGACTCCAAGCACAAAAAACACCGCCGTGAGGCATCTGGCCGTCTGCCAAAATCTACTCCGGGAATGATTATGCGGAGCGCTATTTGCCCGGCATTTTGAAGACGCCGGTCCAGACCGGGCCGAGCGGGTGGCTTTGCAGTTCCGCGCAGCGGGCGAGGAAAATCGTGGCGAGCGCGTCGCCGGGCTGAGCGGCGAGGACTTCGCGCCACGCCTTTTCGGCGGCGGTGAAATCCCCGGCGCGGTAGGCGCGCACGGCGGCCTCATGGCCGGCGAGCCACGGGGGCTCGGTGGTGGCGGGGTCGCGCGGGCCGAGAACGGTGAAGACTTTGACGGGCTGGGTTTTGCCTTTGACCAGGATGAGATCGACGGAGCGCAGGAGGAAGGCATCGCGCACGAGGGGCGCGACGGTTTCGCCGAGGCAGAGATCAATGCCGTATTCCTTGGTCAGCCCCTCGATGCGGGAGCCGAGGTTCACGGCGTCGCCGAGGACGGAGACTTCCATTTTGGCTTCGCAGCCGAGGTTGCCGACGATGGCTTCGCCGTGGTTCAGGCCGAAGCCGACGGCCAGCTCGGGCAGGCCGCGCACTTTCCACCCCGCGTTCAAGCGCGCGAGGGCCGCGCGCATTTCCAGCGCGGTCGTCACAGCGCGGCGGGCGTCGGTTTCCACACCCGCCGTGACGATGCTGCCCCAGTGCGCCATCACCGCGTCGCCGATGAATTTGTCGAGCGTGCCCTCGTGGGCAAAGACGATGCCGACCATGTCGTTGAAGTATTCGTTGAGCTGGGTGACGAGCGCATTGGGGTCGGCGCTCTCGGTCATGGTGGTGAAGCTGCGGATGTCGGAGAAAAGCACGGTGATGCGGCGGCGCTCGCCGACCAGCGAGTTGAGGAAGGTAGTGGGGTTGTCGAGGATTTCGCGGACGACATCGCGGGAGACGTATCTTTCCAAAGTGCGGCGGACGCGCTGCTGCTCGCGCCGGTCGAGCGCCTGCTCGAAGACCGTCCACGTCAGCCCGCTGCCGGTGAGCGTGAGCACGGGACCGAGGAGGATGGGGAGCAGGCCGGCGGCGTTGTACAGCCACTGCGCGCCGCTGTAGAAAGCCGCGAGCAGCAGCGCGAGGAGCAGCAGCCGCAGCGGCCGGCTGGCCACACGCGCGCCGAGCAGCCACGCGAGCAGGCCGGCGGCGAGGATGAGGGCGACATTTTCCCACGGCGTGGTCTCGCGGATGAAGTCGTCGTTGAGCGCCGCATTCATCGCGCTCAGGTGGATGACGGGGCCGAGGAGTGTGCCGAAGGGCGTGTGCAGCCGGTCCTCGGATTCATTGCCCGCCGCGCCAATGAGCACGATTTTGTCGCGAAAAAATCTCCCGCCTTCATACGGCGGCGCGGCCCACTGCGCCTCGACGAAAATGTCCTGGAGCGGACGCGGCTGAATTTGCGCGCAGAAGCGGATCATCACCGGCGCGCGGGTCTTTGGAATCTGCCCGGCGCGGCCCGCTTTTTCGAGTCCGCGCGCACCGAGCGAGAGCAGTTCTTCGCTGTTGTCCATGGGCGGCGTGCCCAGGAATTCCGGCAGCGTGGTGCGGTAGCGGACGCGGCGGACGATGAGATCGTCGTCCGGGCGCATATTGACGAAGCCGAGCCATGACCGGCCCGCGGGCGGGGTCAGCGCGGGCGTGGGCATGACCAGGCCGCCCTTGTGGCTGACCGTGACCTGATCCGGGTCAGCGTCTTCGTCGCGGTCTTTGAAATTGATGCCGAAGACCACGCGCTCCGGCCAGCGTTCGAGCGCCGCGCGCAAAGGCTCGTCGCCCTCGCGCGGGCTGGGAAAGAGCACGTCGAAAACAATGGCCGAGGCGCCAGCTTGCGCGAGCCGGTCGATGATGAGCGCATAGACTTCGCGGTTCCACGGAAAGCCCCGCTTCATCATTTGCAGGGCGCGCGATTTTTCCACCTCGTCGGGGAAGACCGTCTCGAGCGTCTGGGTCGTCTCGTCGATGCCGAGATAAACGAGACGCGGGTTCTGGGGCGAGGCGTGCGCGCGGGCATTGGTCATCAGCCAGTCGCGCGCGGCCCGCTCGGCGCGGAGGTAGCGGCCGTGGCGGAGTTGCGAAACCGCGACCGCGAGCGTCCACAGCACGCAGATCACCGTGAGGGTGCGACGGTGTTTGGCGAGGCCGGGCGACATGCGGGGCAAAGTGATAGCGCACGCCGCCGGGCGGACAACGCCGGAGTTTGATTGCGGCTTGACGCCGCGCGCGCGGCCCGGTTTTCTCCCACCCATGTCGCAACGAAAATCCACGGCGTTCCTCGCGGCGTCGCTCCTCACCCTCGCTGGCTCCGCTCCGGCCGCCACGCCCTACACGCAGGCCACGGTCACGCGCACGGAAAACCAGGTCAGCTACGGCGTCGTGAAAGGCGACCGCAGCGAGACGCGTCCGGCGGCGTCGCAGGACGTGGTGAAGGCGGCGAACTTCCTGCTCAGCGAAAGCGAATCGCGCGCGGAACTGAAGTACGACGACGGCACGATCGTCCGCATCGGGCAGAACACGATCTTCACCTTCGAGGCCAACAGCCGGACGCTGAACCTCAAGAAAGGCACCTTCGTTTTCTTCATCCCGAAAGGACAGGGCGGCGGCACGATCAAGACGCCGAGCCTCACCGCGGCGATCACCGGCACGGTCGGGAAAGTTTCGGACAACATCATCGCCATCCTCGACGGCGAGGTCGTGCTGAAGCCGTCCGGGCAGATCGTGAAGGCGGGCCAGTTTGCGCGGCGCAATCCCGACGGCTCGATCACGATTGGCGAGTTCGATCCGTTGAAAATGTTCGACGGCAAGCTGATGACCTTCAACGGCCCGCTGCCCGGCATCCCGGAGAAACTGCTCGGCACACCGCTGCTCGACATGCACGACCTCGGCTCACTCGACGCGGCGGATCGGGTCATCAATTCACCATCCGGCATCCAGCATTTCTTCCCCGAGCCCACGCCGCGCCAGACCACCCCGCGCCCGGCGACGCCCATTCCTGCCACGCCGACGCCCGCGCCCCCGCCGACCACGCCGCGGCCGATCTGCCCGGAGTGCATCTCTCCGCCTAAAAGCTGCTAGCGCCTGACCCTTCCCACTATGAAAACGCGCATCGCATTTTTCACCACCCTGCTCCTGGCCGCGGCCCTGCACGCGCAGGACGGCAAGACCTTTCACACGTCCACCGGCACGCGGTTGCAGAGCCAAAAGGAGATCGAGGACATCGGCGAAATCAACGAGCAGCAGGGCGGCTCGAAGTGGCGCGTGAACGTCTCGGGCCGCGGCCAGTACACGAGCAACGCCCTCCTCAGCGGCAACAACACGAGCAGCGATTTCCTTTTTCTCCCAACCATCGAAGTCGGCTACCACACGCCGCTCGGGAAGCATTTCAGCTTCGACCTCGCGACGAAAATCGAGGCGGCGATCCTGGCGGATCACTCGGACCGCAGCTTTGTCGGCTACAGCGCCATCGCCACGCTCGACTACACCTGCAAGCCGGGCGTGCCGCGCGCCTACGTGAGCGTGGAGCCGTACCGCTACGATGCCTTTGACAGCGGCGAGCTCGCCACCGAGGCGGTCGGTTTCACCGGCGGCTTTGACTGGGGCCACAGCTTCAACGCCGGGCGCTCCGTGGTCTTCGCCGGCACGAGCTATTCGTACTACCTCGCCGACCCGAGCATCGACAGCCGCAGCACGGTGCGTGGCGTCATCGGCCTCGCGCACCAGATTCGCACGAACCTCACCGGCCAGGCTTACTACCAATATCAATACAGCGACTACACGGACTTTGGGCGCAACGACTCGCGCAATGTCCTCGCCGGAAACCTGCTCTACCAATTCCGCGAGCACCTCTTCGGCACAGTCAATGTCTCGTGGGTCAACAACGACTCCTCGCAGCAGCGCGCCAGCTATCAGGGCGTCAGCGCCGGACTCGGGCTGACCTTGCAGTACTAGGAAAAGTGCGCGCTCCGGCTGTGTTCGCCAGCCCCATGACCACTGCGAACAAAATCACCATCGCGCGGATTTTGCTGATCCCGCTTTTCGTGATGATGGCCATCTACTACGGGCGATCCGTGCAGCGCGACGAGCCGCTGGAGTGGCAGCGCTGGACGGCCATCGGCATCTTCGTCATCGCCGCCGCGAGCGATGGCATCGACGGCTACATCGCCCGCCGTTTCAACCAAAAGAGCCGCCTTGGCGAAGTGCTCGACCCGCTCGCGGACAAAGGGCTGCTGCTCTCCGGCATCATCACGCTCAGCGTGTCGGACTGGGGCTACGAAATCCCCGCGTGGTTCCCCGTGCTCGTCGTCGCGCGCGATGTGGTCATCCTCGCCGGCACGCTCACCCTGCATTACCTGAATGGCAGCGTGCGCGTGCGCCCGAGTTGGACGGGCAAGACCGCGACCGCGCTGCAAATGGTCGCCATCGCGCTGTGCATGCTCCAGTGGAATTGGTTTGAAAAGACGCTGGCTATCGGCGGCTGGACGCTGACAGTGGGCGTCCTCGATTTGTCCGTCTGGCTGGCTGGCTTTTTCACGCTCGTCTCCGGCTTCGGCTACGTCATGGGCGGCATCGCGCAGCTCCACGACAAAGGCCACGGCGATCCCAAACCCTGGAACGAACCCTAACGCCATGCCTCGCACCGTCGCCATCGTCGGACGCCCCAATGTGGGCAAGTCCGCACTCTTCAACCGCCTCGCCGGGCGGAAAATTTCCATCGTCCACGACCAGCCCGGCGTGACCCGCGACCGCATCACCGCGAAGTGCAAGCTGGGCAAAGGGGCGTTCGACATCATCGACACCGGCGGCATCGGCGGGGATGTGGATGCGAGCTTCACCGACCAGGTGCATGCGGAAGTCGAGATCGCGCTGGCCGCGAGCGATCTGCTGCTCTTCGTGGTCGATGGGCAGGACGGCATCACGCCGGTCGATTTGGAATTGGCGAAACGTCTCCGCCGCATCGAGAAGCCGCTCGTCCTCGTGGTCAACAAGATCGACCACGACAAGCACAGCAACGCGCCCGCGGAATTTTCGCGCCTCGGCTTTCCCACGCAGATCGCCATCAGCGCGGAGCACAATCGCGGCATCGGGGAACTCGTCGCCGCCGTCGAGCGCGGCCTGCCGGCTGAGGTCGAATCCTTTTTCCCGCCTGCCGCAAACGCGAATGAGACGCCGATCAAAATCGCCATCGTCGGCCGCCCGAACGTGGGCAAATCCTCGCTGACCAACGCCATCCTCCACGACGACCGCACCCTCGTTTCGCCGATCAGCGGCACCACGCGCGACGCCATCGACATCCCCTACGAGCGCCACGGCAACCGCTACGTGCTCATCGACACCGCCGGCATCCGCCCGCGCGGCAAAGTGGACAACGTCGTCGAGGTCTTCAGCGTCATGCGCGCCGAGTCCAGCATCCGCCGCTCCGACCTATGCCTGCTCGTCATCGACGCCACGATGGGCGTCACCGCGCAGGACAAAAAGATCGCCGGCATCATTCAGGAGGCGAAAAAACCGTGCGTCGTCGCGATCAACAAATGGGATCTCATCAAGGATCAGACCGCCGACAAGGACGCGCTCAACGGCGTGCTCGACCGGATGCGCGCCGAGTTGTTCTTCGTCGATTACGCGCCCACCCTGCTCGTCTCGGCGAAGACCGGCGCGGAGTTGACCCGGCTTTTCAAAACCATCGAGCGCGTGAAAACGGAAGCGCACGAGCGCATCGGCACCGGCGTGCTGAACCGCCTGCTGGAAACCATCATGACCCAGCACCCGCCCGGCGTGCGCGGCGGCAAACGCTTCAAAGTCCTCTTCGCCACGCAGCCCGAGCACGAGACCCGCTGGCCCATTCCCACGCCCGAGATCGTGCTGTTCGTGAACGACGAGAAGCTGCTCGACAAAACCTACCGCCGCTTCCTCGAAACGCGCATCCGCGAAAAGCGCCCGTACACCGGGCTGCCGCTGCTCTTCCACTTCCGGCCCCGCGAAGCACGCGACAAGGAGAGCCAGACGCGCGGCCAGAAGTTCGGCGGGCATCCCGAGATCGGCGGAAAAAAAATCCCCCGCGGCCCGCGCCCGAAGCACGGCACCGGCAAGGCCGCGAAACCGCGCGCCCGGCTCGGCGGCTAGCGCACGGCCCGCACCCGCACCGGCAGACCGTCGTTGATCGAGCCGATCTGGGGCAGCAGCGCACGGGCAGCGTTGGGCGGATCGGCAGGCTGGAGTTTCATTTCCATTTCCGCGCCGCCGCGGCTGACGCGGACGAGCACGTCATCGTCGGCGGTGAGGAAAAAGGAGGCGTCGAGCACGTCTTCGGCGGCGGCGATTTTGCGTTCGCCGATTTGCAGCAGCACGTCGCCGGGAAGCAGGCCGGCCTTTTGCGCGGGCGCATCGGCGGTGACCTCATCGATCTGCGCGGTGGAGCCGGCCACGGCGGCGTCGGCCACTTTCACCTGCACGCCGATCCAGCCGGGATGCGCCTCGCGGAAGCGCGTGAAATCCATGCGCACTTTTTCCGCCGCCTCGATGGGCAGGACGAAGGACGCGCTGCCCGCGTCGAGCATGCTGATGAGGATGCCGACGACTTCGCCCTGCAGGTTGAGCAGCGGCGCTCCGCCTTCGCCGCGTTGCACGGGCACGTTGGCGCGGATGTGGGTGGTGGCAAAGTAGCGCCCGAGATATTTCAAATCGAAGCCGCCGACGATGCCGAAGGACGGCGTGAGCGCCAGCTCGCGCGGGTAGCCGAGCGCGATGACCGGCGAGGCAATGGCGAGGTCGCGCGCTTTGCCGAAAGTGAGGAAAGGCGTCTCGGCAGCGATTTTCAAAATAGCGATGCCGCTGCGCTGGTCGCTGACGAGCCGCGTGGCCGGATGCTGCGCGCCGCGGAAGTGAACGGTGATGTCCTGCGATTCGCCGCCGACGCTGTAGGAGGTGTAGAGCGTGCCGTTCGGGTCGATGAAAAAGCCAGTGCCGGCCAGCCGGCCGTTGGCGTCCGTGGCTTCGATGCGCACGACGGCGCTGCCGCTGCCGTGGTAAATGGCCTGCACCTGCTGCCCGATGGCCGCGAGCACTTTGCCCGGCTCCTCATCCGCTGCGAAAACGCGGGCGACGCCAAGCAGCGCGCCGCACGCCGCGAGCGCGAAGCGCTTTGGCCGCAGCTTAGAAATTAAATGAAGACGACGGCTCATAACTCACAGGCCGGGCATCCATGATGTAGCGCGGCTGATGCCCCACCGGAGCGAATCCGGGCGAAGTCACGGGCAGCGCGGGCGCGTCGAGTTTGGGCGCGGCGTTGGCGGCGAGAGAGAGGATTTTTTCCTCGGCGACGGGCGCGGGCTTTGCGGTGGTGGCAATGAAGCCGCCCTGCGTGTTTCCGCTGTTTCCACCCGGCGTCATCAGCCCGATGGCGCCGACGCCGACCACCAGCACTGCGGCCAGCGCGCCCGCGTACGAGAGGTGCCCCATGCTGTGCTCGCTGAAAAACGTCTGCACGCGCTCGGCGGCGATTTTCCACAGCGGACGGCGCAGCAGCTCGGTGCGCTGGCGGTGGTGGATGTCGCGCAGCAGCCCGTCGAAATAGCCCTCGGGCGGCTGCTCGAAACGCTTGAGGCGAAGAAGGGCGGTGAGTTGTTCGTCGGTCATTGGGGTCAGCTTCGGGTTAATGAAATTCGGTGAGAAAATTCTGCAACTGGCGGTGCGCGTAAAACAGCCGCGAGCGCACCGTGCCTTCGGAAATGCCGAGGATTTTCGCGATCTCGGCGTGCGGCATTCCTTGGATGTCGAACATGGTCACGACCGCGCGGTGATCATGGGACAGCTTCTGCATGGACTCGTTCAGCCTTTTCTGCAGCTCGCTGAGGTCGGCCTCGCGCACCGGCGTACTCGCGGCGGTCAGCTCGATGAACTCTTTGTCGTTTTGAATGTTCGCGTCGATGTCATCGAGGCTGAGGTGAAAGCGGCGGCCGCGCTTTTTGAGGAAGTTGATCGTCATGTTCGCGCCGATCGAGTGCATCCAGGTGTAGAAGGAGGACTTGCCGCGGAAGCCCGTGATGGAGCGAAACGCTTTTGACCAAATGTCCTGCAGCAGGTCATTGGTGTCCTCGTGGTTCGAGGTCATGTGATAGACGAGGCCGTAAAGGCGCGGGCTGTATTTGACGATGAGTTCGTCAAACGCCGCGGGGTCGCCCGCCTGGGTGCGGGCGATCAGCTCGTCGTCTTGCTTGCGGCTCTGTTCGTCCTGCATCGTCCGGGGCTTGGTAACAGGCCGCGCGGTGGTTGGGAATGGCGATTGCGCCGGCGCGGGCCAGACGACGGAACCGGGCGAGGGAAAGGCAAGCGCAATGGACATGCGGAGAAGCCAGACACGCGCGCGGCGCGGATGTTCAAAATTTCGGGCGCGGTAGGGACCAAATCTGCCACCTATTTTTTTTCTGCCCGCAGCGGCGCGTAGTAGTCGCGGAGGCCGGCGACGACGGCGTCGGCGTACTCGCGGTAGAGGCTGCGCCGGGGCTCGCCGGCGATGGGGAATTCGCCGTCGTAATCGCCGGCCTGCACGCGCTCCCAGACGGGTTCGCTATTCATCACGTAGGGTTCGAGAAAGACGACGGGCGCTTGGTAAAGGCGGTTGGCGAGGAGATTGCGCGCCCACACGAAACCGCTCACGCCGGTGCGGATAGCGTTGCCGGTGGTGTAGGCGTAGGGCGGCAGTTTGGTCGCAGTGGCGAGGGCGGTGGCGACGGATTCGGAGGCCGCGAGTTCCTCGGCGTAGGAGCGGTTGAGCAGCTTCACGAGCATCTCATAGCGCTGGTCGTCGTAGCGCAACTCGCCCGCGGAGTAGCAGCCGTGGACGATGACGTGGAGATGGTTGCGCGGCACGAACTCGGGCCGCATCGGATCGCCCCAAGCCTCGGCGTTGAAGTGCAGGCAGACGATGATGTCGGGCTGGAGTTTGTCATTCACGAGCGCGGCGCGCTGGCGGATTTCCGCGTTGCGGTAAAAGAGCAGTTCACTCTCGGCCTGCACGGTTTGCGCGCGGCCGGGGTCGTTTGGGCCGTCGTAGTTTTCGCGCGGCGTCTCGACGCCTTGGATCGCCAGTTCCGCGCGCGCGGTGGCGCGTAGTGCCTCGGGTCGCAGCGGGGTCGTCGGCTCCAGCGCGTCGCGCACACTCGTGACCTCCGCGCCGAGTTCGCGCAGCTTGGGCACGATCAGTTTCGCCACGCGCAGGGTCATTTCGCCCTCGACCACTGGCCGCGATTCGCCGACTTGCAAAAACCGCTCCTCCATCTTCGCCCACGCGCCGCCGAGATGCCCCGGATCGAGCGCAATGCGCAGCCCGGTGAGCGGCTTGTCCGCAGGCGCGGCGGGCAGTTCCGCCGCGGATCGCCACGCGCGCTGCACGGGTTTCGCCGACGCGGCATCTTTGGCAAAACGCAGCCGGAATTCCGCCACCGGCGTAAGCATCGTCTTGATGACGGCCTCGTCTTCCGCGACCTCCACCATCCCGCGCGCCGCGCCGCCCGGTGCATAAATTGTGTCGAGCAGCCGCGCGAATTCCTCCCGTGTGATCGTTTCCTGAAACGCTTCGAGCCGCGTCCAGTCCGGCTTTTCCCCCAGCGCGCTGAGCCGCTGCGCCGCGGCGGAAAAAGTCAGCGCGGCGAGCGCGAGGCAGGTGGAAAAAAAACGGCGGTAAGGCATCACGCGCGCGAGCCTTTCACAAAAAGCCCGGGGGGGCGACAGCCGCAATGCCGGCGCCTAGGACGCGGGTGCCGCGGACTTGGGCGCGGGCGGGCGCACGCGCTCCATCACGTCGGTTTCCTCGGGCTTCACCCACGCGCCGCCGCCCTGGTACTCGATGCCCACATTGCCATTCTGAATGCGCGCGACATTCACCTCGGTGCCCGCGTTGACCATAACTTTGCCGACCTCCTTGCCGCCCACGACGGCGGGAATCTGCACCGCCTTTTTCAGCCGCACCGTGCGCGGCCACGCGGTCGGGTCGGCGGCGAGCTTCTCGAAAGTCATGGGCACCGCGGGCGCGGGCGCGGCGGCGGGCGAGCCGTCGGCGGCAGACGCCTCCGGCGAACCCTCGGCGGGCGCGGGCACGAAGCGCCCGAGCAGGCCTTTCATAAATGGCATTTTCTGATCCATGAAGTCGCGTGAGCCCTGCACTTTCACGTAACTCACACACACGACCACGGCCAGCACGGCCAGCAGCAGCAGCAGTCTTACAACACTCGATCCGGATTGTTTCATGGGAGGCTCTTTCTATTTGGTTTTGGAAAGCTGGGCGCTGCATAGCCGGGCGTCGCGGGCCGTGTCACGCGGAAAATGCGCGGGCATTTTCCTCACCCCACAAACTCCCCCACGCGCGCTTCGTAGGTGTCGAAGGGGTCGGGCATGGCGAGCTGGTTCGTGGTGTCGAGGGCGATGGCGTCCCAGTTGATAACGTAGGGCACTTCGCGCTTTTGGAAAAGCGCGACGGCCAGGCCGCGGCCATGCGCGCGGGTGTCGGCGGGCGGGGTGCGCACGGCCTCGGGGCGGGCGGCGCGGGCGTTGAATTCGCCGATGGCCCGCGC
>JANXWQ010000386.1 GCA_025351065.1 Chthoniobacter sp.
TCACCGCGCTCCCGGCGCGAAGGCGCGCAGTGTGCGCTTTGGCGTGCATGTCAGACCTCCAGCACACGATTCATCGTGCCGAACGAATTCGCGCAGCACCTCGGGCAGCCGTGGTATTCGTGCTCGCAGCCGGGCTCGCAGCACCACTGGCCATCGACGATGAACTTGAATTCGTGATGCCCCGGTTGAAGCGGCACGACGGCACGCCATTGCCCGTCCGCCTGCCCGTCGAGCGGCAGCGTCGTGGGGTTCCAGTCATTGAAGGTGCCGGCCACAAACACCGCCTGCGCATCCGGCGCGTGGCAGGAGAATTCGGCGGGTTTTAGATCGGTGGTTTCCATTTTAGTCTAGTGAATGCTCAATGCTTTTCGGTTACATGTCTTTCATCGGAGCCATCGGAGCCATCGGGGCCGCGGCGGGAGCGGCAGGCGCGGGTGGCGCGAAGCCGGTGAGGATTTTGCGCTGCTCGTCGGTGAGGAGTTTGCTTGCCTCGCCCACGGCGCGGATGAAGGCGAGGCGCTCATCGCTGGAGAGCTTTCCAATTTCCGCGAGCTTGCCCTCGATCTTCGCGGCGTCGGGCTGATCGGCGGCGGTCAGCGTCCACAGTTCCTGCTCGGCTTGTTCCTTGGCGCGATCCGCGGTGCTCTTGGCGAGCAACGCTTGTTCCCTGGCTTTGTTGAGCGCGGCTTGCTGCTCGGTCGTGAGCGCGATGTGCTGCGGGTGATCCAGGAAGAAACCGGTCGCCCCGAGATGATAGAGATGAGTTGCGCCGGGGAAACCGGGCAACACGGATTGCGGCATGGCTCTCGGTGCTGCGCCGCCCATTCCGCCCATGCCCATCATCCCGGCCATTTCCATCTTATCCATCGCCATCATGCCCATGCCTCCGCCGCCGGGCATCGGCGCGCCAGCCGGCATGGTGCCGCCACCCATGCCCATCATTTTGTCCATCATCCCCATCATCTTATCCATCATCCCCATCATGTTCATGCCGCCTCCACCGCCGCCCATTCCGGCCATCGCTGGCCCCGCGCCGCTCGGAGGCCCGCCCATCCCGGCCATTGCTGGCCCCGCGCCACTTGGAGGTCCGCCCATTCCGGCCATTGCCGGCCCTGCGCCACTTGGAGGTCCGCCTCCCTTCCCACTTGGAGGCCCGCCCATGCCGGGCATGGCACCGGCGGTTGTTTGTTGTGGGGCGTTCTTTGCGAGCGCGGCTTCGAGCTGCGCGATCTTTGCCTGCAACTGCGAGACATCCTGCGAGAGCGCCGGATCGCCCTTCCCCACATCCGCTGGGGTGGCTGGCATCTTGCCCGCGGCGACATGGGCCGCGTGGGTAGCGGGATCGACTGCGGGTGCAGCCGGCTTCGGAGTCTGCGCGGGTAATTCGTCGGCACCGACGAATAAGAAACAGCTTCCGGTCAGGACAGCGGTTAGGAACAAGCGTGAGCAGTAATGGTGATGTGTTTTCATGTGTGGATTGTTTGGATGATTTCGTTTGTTGATTTGTGAGTGTGCTTTTGCGGCGTGCTTGGAACGATCAACTGTTCGTCGGGTGAGAAAGCGGGCAGGTAAATGGCGACTCTTTGCAGACCGAGCACTTGTGCTTCAGCTTGCCCTCCTTGAAGAACGTGGTGAGCGCGCCCTGGCAGCCGGGGCAGGTGTCGTTGTAAACCGTCTGCGTCCCTCCATAGTGGCCGCGACCTGTGCCGGAATACGGACGGTTGACAGTCACCGCGACCATCTTGCACTGCGGGCAGACGAGGGCCTGCTTTCTCTGGCCGCCCGTTTCTTTGGTGCCCGCGCACCCACTTAGCGCGAGAAGTCCGACGCCCGCGAGTGCGATTGAAAGAATTGTGGCGTGTAAACGTGAGTTCGGTTTCATGGTCGTTGTTTTATTGGTTGAGTTTTTGTTTGTTGTTGCTGCTTCGTGGGGGCTTTGCGCAATCCCTCAGCGACCGGGCATGCTCTGATTGGACATCCTGGAAGGGCTTTTTGGCGGACCCATTTCGTGCGTGCCGCTCGTGGAACTGCCGCCGCTGCTCGCACAGCCAGCGAAGGCGAAGGCGGCAAGAAGCGCGAAGCTCAGGGCGGTGAGCGTGGATTTCAGTGTCGTTTTCATGGTGGAAGATTGGTTAGTGGTGCGGGGTGCAGCCGGTCGCGACGAGGACGGTGGCGAGGATCGCCAGCGTCATCAGCGCCGGGCGCATCCAGTTCGATTGAGTCATCGCAATGATTCCCCGGAGGACCGTGTTTTTCGTTTTCATAAGTTTGTCTTTCTTTCTGCTTGTTGAGTTGGTGCCCCGCACTGCGCAGGCCGAAGCGCTGCGCAGTGCATGAGCGAGTGGCGGTTTATCGGATGGCAGCCGAAGACGTTTTCGGGGCTTCCTTCTTCTTGTCGCAGCAGGGCGCGCATTTATCGTGGGCGCACTTGTCGCAGCAGTCGCCGCCCTGTTTGCAGCAGGTGCCGCAGTCTTTGGTGGCTTTCATTTTCGGATGGTCCTTGTCCTGCGCGAAGGCGGAAGCGGCGGCGAAGGTCAGGGCGAGGAGGGCAAGTTGCAGTGTTTTCATGGTCTGGTTTTTTTGTTAGTTGCGTGGTGGATTTCGGGCGGCGTGGTGCCGCTCGTGTGATGACTTTCCCACCGGCCCGAAATCTCCGCTCCGCATCCCTTCGGAAAGACTCCGCGTTTTTCCGGTCGCTCAACGCGGCGATGCGCTGGGGCCGCGCGGAAACCGAGCCCCGGACCGACATCGGGTGATTGACGAACATCATGCCCGTGTGGATGCGGCTTCCCTGACATACAGCAGGGCAACATCTTTGGCGGTTCCCCCGCCGAGGCGGCGAGTGCTTCTGTGGCTCGTCGCTATGCGCTCGGCGCGTCGCCGATACGTGGAAAGGCACCTATGCAACAAACCGGGCTCTAGTGCATGTGGCGCGTTGCGGTCGTCTCCTTCGATTCCTTCCTCAAGACCGCGCCTTCTGGTGGCACAGTGAGTGTCCGGATGTAGTTGACGACCTGCCAGCGCTCGTGGTCGGTGAGCAGCTTCTCGAACGACGGCATGGGCCTGCGCCCATTGGTGATTTTCCAGAACAACGCACCGTCGCTGTGTTCCCGCATCATCGGCATGGACAGATCACTGGGACGCCGCTCCAGGGCGACGGCTGCCGGCCCATTGCCTTTGCCCATGTTGCCGTGGCAGGCCACGCACTGTCCCTGATAGATCGCTTTTCCTGCCGTAATGGATCTCTGATTGGCCGCCACAGGATTCCCTATCCTGGTGGCCTCGGCCGGTGCCTCCCATTCCTCGGCCATGCCCGCCGACGGCCCATGGGCATAGGACGCCACGAGGATGCTGCTCGCCGCCAGAAAAATCCCGCCCATCAACGAACATGACCGTTGGAGTATCAACTCACCAGTGGTGTGTCTCATTGCGCTGGCTGTCTGGTGCCGCCGCCCATCACGTTCATCATCTGAATCCCGTGCCGGGACTCAATTGGCTGACTTGAGAAACTCGAGGATCGTCTGGTGTTGTGCCGGAGTAAGATTGGCGCGAACGCGCATGTGCAGCATGGCGACCTCCCACTGGGCGGGACTGTAGGAGCTGGGGGAGCGCACATTGTGGCATCGCTGACATTGCTCGGACCAGAGCTGGGCCCCGCTTTTTCCAATGGGCGCCGCCGCAACGACGGTAGCTGCACTTATGGGTTTGTCTCCCGCCGTGGCGCTACTTGGTGGCAAGGAAAGCGAGGCGATGAGGGCAGCCAAAGCCGCGAGCGAATATCCGAAGTGATTTAGTTTCATCTTGGTGATCGTTTTTGGGTGAGGCACTTGATTAAAATCCGGTGGCGACTTGCAGCATGATGGCGTTCTGGTTCTCGCCGTTCCCGCGCTTGCTATCGCTCTCGTAGGCGATCTTGACCACGGTGCTGGGTGTCAGCCAGTAATCCAAACCGACCGTCCATCGCCTCTCGTCAAACCCGACCGGTGTCTTGCGCTGGGTCAGATCGTCGAAACGGACGACCGCCTCGAAGTCTTTGAGGAAGTTCGTGACCCGTGAAGGACGATAGGAGAGCTGGACATAGCCACCGTTGCGATTGTTGCTGAAGGTCATCGGACCGAAGCCCTGGCTGCCGTCAGCGTCGTAGGTGAAGCTCCCGACTTGCGACCATACCCACTGAGCGCGGAAGTTCAGGATACCCTTGAGGAGTTCGGAGTCGTCCATGACGTTTAAGTCCACGGACTGGAGGTTGGCATTCACGGTATTGCCGCGCGGCCCCACCCCCGAATGCTGGATGCCGTATCCGATCTCGATTTGAGGAATCGGCTGGAAACCGACGTGGCCGCCGTAGGAGATATGTCCGTCGGCATTGTCGAAGTTGTCGAAATCCAGCGTTCCAATGCCCGAAGTCTCCCCGTCCGTCACGAGCCGCGGGGCATTGGCAACGAACGCGGCATATTCGAGTTTCGTGGAGCCGAGCGGTATCGCACCGCGGACTTGGACGCCGAGGAGGGACTCCGGCATGAGCCCGTCATACACCGCGAGCGGTCTGTCGGGGAGTTTGTTGATCCATGACGGGTGCTGATTCTCCACGAAGTAGTTGGTCGGGTTTAAGAACTTGCCCACACCAATGGTCATATAGTCATTGAGAAGGTAAGCGGCTTGCGCATATTCCAATTTCGTGATCGTCGCGCCACCCTCAAGCTCCAGTTCGAGTTCACCTTCAAAGAGCAGACGGTCGCTGAGTTTCCATAGAAAGATGGGGTTGAATGAGGCCGTGAAGAAAGAGTCGTGGCCGCGCTGCGCCGTGAAGCCCGCCGCTGCATATCCGGCGAGCAGGAACTTCGTTGAGCCTGGGAAGGTCTCCTTGACCTGATGCTTGAGTTCATCGACTTGCGCTTGCATTTCGGCAAGTGCGCCCTGCTGGGACGTGGAAACTGTTTCTTTGCCCGAGGAGGCGATGGGGCTCAAGATGCTGCCTTGCATCTTACTGATGGCGGACAATTGCTCCTGCATTTGGAGCATCGCATTCTTCATTTCCTCGGTCTCCTTTTTAAGCTTCTCGTAGTCCGCTTTCGACACATAGCCGCCGGCAGGGGTGGGTTCCGCGGCCGGTGCAGGTGCGGTTACGAATGCGCAGGTGAGGGCCGCGAGTCCGGCCATCGCAAGGCGGGTGTTTCGGATCTTGATTTGTTTCATGGGTGTTGGGGTTGGCTAAGTGATAAGACCGGCTATTTCTTTCCTTGGAGCGTGCGGATATAGCTAATCAGCTCCCAGCGCTGCTTTTCCGAGAGGGTTGCTTTGAAACCCACCATCCCCCCGCGTCCCTCGCTCAATTTCCAGAACAACGATCCGTCGCTTTCCGCTGCAATCGCTGAACTCGTGTAATTGGCCGGTTTGGGGTTGAGCGCCACCGCCGCTGGCCCGTCGCCGCGCCCCGTCGGCCCATGACAAGGGACGCATGTGGTGGTGAAGGTCTGTTTGCCTGCCGCCACCGCGTCGGCTTTGCCGGCGAGCGGGTTCTTCTTTGCAGCGACGGAGGCGGGAGCCTTCCATGGAGCCGCCGTCTGTGCATCGGCGGTGTAAATGACCGAGAGGACGGCCAAACCAATTGCCGCGATGCCGAGGTTGCGTGTCAGGCACACCCTTGCGCGGTGCAGAAATGTGCGCGGCGACAGCTCGGCGGTTTCCACGGTGTCAGAGTTTGGAAGCGGGGGCGTTCTCACGGTGTTCATTGAACACACTTTCACCCGCTGCCGCTCTCGCCTACTACGCATCCCTTCGGAATTTTTCCGCATTTCTTCGGATCGCCGCGCGCTCCTTAAAAGCGGGTTTTCAGCCCAGCCCGAAGCGACGGATGACGATGAAGATGGCGATGGCAAACACCTGCCGGCCACATGCTCAGGCGTCCGCCGTCACCAGCGTCGCACGATAGTTGCGCGGCGATTGACCGGCGACTTTCCTAAACGCGCGGTTGAATTGCGAGA
>JANXWQ010000405.1 GCA_025351065.1 Chthoniobacter sp.
GAGTTCAAACACGGCAACGATTACTGCCACGGCTACGTCTGGCAAAACTTCGCGCGCGAACTTTCCAACCCGCTGGAATTCACCATCGGCCGCAGCAATCCCGCGACCGATTGGAACTACGCGCACAGCGGCTACCCCGCCGGGCCGAAGCTCGTGCCGTGGAAACGGCGCATTCATTTCCGCCTCGACGCCCCGCCGCGCGCCGACGCCACGCTCGTCCTCGCCTTCGCCAGTTCCGAGCGCGGGCGCGTGGATGTTTTCGCCAACGACGAAACGCGCCCCGTGACTACGGTGAAGCCCTCCGCCGACGGCGGCAACGCGCTGCTCCGCGAAGCCATCCACGCCAAATACTGCGTCGAATCCGCGACCATCCCCGCGGCCAAACTGCATAGCGGCGACAACATCATCACGCTCGTCGAAGCCAGCACCGCCGGGCCGGGGCTGCACGTCATGTACGACGCGGTGAGCCTGGAGCTGCCGTAGCCGCTACGGCAGCGGATGGCCGGGAAACATCCGCACCCACACCACGCGCACGACTTTCCACGCGGCCTCGGAAAAATCCTCCGTGTGGTGCAGCAACTCCGTGCCGAACGACGCGAACGTAATCTCCGGCGCGGCGACGATGAGGAACAGTGCGAGCACCACGAGGTTCATGATGTAGATGACCACGATGGAAAAAAACGTCCCGTGCGTGGTGAGGTCGGTCTGGCCTTTCGGGATCATCCAGATGGTGAAGCTGAGATGGAAAGCCCACGTCGCGCCGAGCAGCAGGAAGAGCCATTCCAGCGGCGTCATCAGCAGGAAGGTCGCGGGCGAGTGCGCGACGTTGTAGAAAAGGCTCGCCGCGCCGTAGAGCACGATGACCACGAGGCTGTAGAGCGGGTAGAAGTAGGGCGCGAGGGCGATCCAGAAATTGTGCGTGTCGGTGACGATGTAGCCGCCGTCCGCCGACCACATTTTTTTCTCATACACCCGGCCCCACGACAGCCAGACCCAGATGGCGTGGGTCAGCTCATGGCCGAAGACGTAAAGGTGCAGCGGCCACGGCGTGCCCGTGGCCCACATGCCGCCGAAAAACGCCAGCGTCCACATCACTGCGCCGAGCGCGAAAAACCAGAACTCCTCCGTCGCCCAGAATCCCTGCTCGACTGTGGCCCGCGAAAAGACGGGGAAAAACGTCTGCGTCAGCAGCGCCGCCGGCAGGAGGAGAAAAAGCCCGTAGATCGCACTGAACGAGCTTTTGCGAAAACCGCGCTGCCACCACCGCAGCACCCGCTGCGTGGTCGTCTCGCAAGTCGCGCCGGTGGCCGCGCGCAGTTTGCGGCGGCTGGTGCTGGCAGACAGGCTGCTTTTTCTTTTCGGCGTCACGCGGGGCGCGTTTCTACCAAAACGAAACGTGAAATTCCAAAGGCGAAAACCGCGTTACGCCCGGCCCATGTAAGCCCCGTTCTCCGTCGAGACCTTGATCTTCTCGCCCTCTTTTACAAACAGCGGGACGGTGATGACTTTGCCCGTCTCGAGTGTCGCCGGCTTCTGCACGTTGTTCGCGCTGTCGCCCTTCACGCCTTCGGCCGACTCCGTGACCGTGAGGATGACGGACGACGGCAGCGAGATGGTCGCGGCCTTGCCTTCTACGTAGAGCACTTCGCACTTTAGGTTTTCGGTGAGGTAGTCCTTGGAGTCGCCGACGAACGACGCATCAAACGTGACCGTATCGTACGTGACCGGATCCATGAAGTGGTAGCTGCCCTGGTCCTTGTAGGAAAACTCCAGCTCCTTCCGCTCCACATCCACCGTGTCCATCTTGTCCGTCGAGCCGAAGCGCACGTCCGCGCTTTTGCCCGTGCCGATGTAGCGGATGATGGCCTGCACAAACGCGCGCAGGTTGCCCGGCGTGCGGTGCATGACTTCGAGCACGATGGCGGGGTTGCCGTTGTAGCGGATGCACATGCCTTTGCGGAGTTCGTTGGCGTTGGCCATAGAATGGATTCGGTTTTCGAGTTGCGGATTTTTTGCGTGGAAGGGGGCGGGACTATTCACAGTCCGCGTCGGGCTGGCAAGCGCGATGTCGCCCGCCGGCCGGCGCTGCTTTGTCCGCGAAAAAGAACGCACTGCGAACCGCACGGTAACAAATCCATAACACGGGCGCGGGAATCTTTTTGCATCACCAGACGCAATCCGCGGAAGGCGAAAACCAAACCAAAAACAGAAAGACCCCGAACATGAAAACCAACAGCCACCGCACGGCGTTCACGCTCATCGAGCTCCTCGTCGTCATCAGTATCATCGCCATCCTCGCCGGGCTCGCCATGCCCGTTTACACCAAGGTCATCATGAACGGCCGGCAGGCCGATGCCATGAGCAACGCCCGCCAGATCGGCCTCGGCCTGCGGCTGTATGCCAATGACTACGACGGCAATTACCCGACGAAAAAGAACAGCTACGGCGAGGACATCAAAACCTCGAACGATGTCTTCCGCAGCCTCGTGCCGACCTACGTGGACAATGAGAAAGTCTTCGCCGTCCCCAGTTCGAAAGCCGGCCCGGCGGCGGACAACGACATGAGCGACGCCGCCCACATCGTCGCGCCCGGCGAGAACCACTGGGCCTACATCGACGGGCTCAACTCGACCTCGAATTCCAACTGGCCGCTCCTCGCCGACCACACCGACGGCACCGGCAAATACACCGACAAGGAGGGCGTGCTCGGCGGGACGTGGAAGGGCACCAAGGCCGTGGTCTTGAACACCGACATTAGCGCGCACCTCACGCCGCTGCTCGGCACCGGCAGCCAGCGTTTCATCCCGCGCTTCGACGACAAAACGAAGAACGCCCTCACCGTCAGCGACTACATGGGCGACACGGCGAAACTGCTGGAGCCCGCGCACAACTAGCCACAGGCGCTGTAGGGGAAGCTGCCAGCTTCCCCTACAGCTGCCAGTGATCCACACTCCACGCCGCGTGACCCTCCACGAAATCAAACCCAAGCAACTCCGCGCGCTCCTCCTGCTGCTCGTCCTAGTGCCCTTCATCCCGATGGTGCTCATGCTCCGCTTCATGCTCGATGCGCTGGAAGGCGAACGCGACGCCGCCATGGAGCGCGCGGGCAGCGTCTATCAGCAGACGCTCATGAACGCCGGCCCGTCGCTCGCGAAACATCTCGCCAGCAAGGCCGGCGAGCAGCAGCCAGAGGATGCGCGCAAATTTTACCGCGGACTTTTCGACCGCGAAATCGAAGTCGCCATCGCCGATGCGGACAACCGCATCGTCGCCGGCCCCGCCGTGCCGCCGGGCCGGCTCGTCGCGCAGGCGGCGCTCCGGCATCTCGGCCTGCCGTGGCAGGCGCGGCTTTATCTCGTGAATGATTCCGCAATCAAGGAAGCCGTCCGCGGGCAGTTCAAAATCTACGCGTGGACCGCGCTGCTCACCGTCGTCGCCATCTGCTCCATCGCCGCCGCCGCGGGCCTCACGGTCAGCCGCCAGCTCCGGCTGCATGAGCTGAAAAACACCTCCGTCGCCACCGTCGCCCACGAGCTGCGCACGCCGCTCGCCAGCATCCGCCTGCTCGTGGACACCATGCGCGAAGGCCGCTGCCGCACCGACGAACAGCGCCGCGAATACCTCGACCTCATCGCCGCCGAAACCCTCCGGCTCAGCCGCCTCACCGACAACTTCCTCACCCACTCCCGCCTCGACCGCGACCACCACGCCTTCACCTTCGCACCCACCGCGCCGCGCGCCGTCATCGACGCGGCGGTCTCCGCGCTGCGCGCAAAACTCCACGCTCCCGGCTGCGACTTCACCCTCGATGTCGTCGAGCCGCTCCCCGAAATCACCACCGACCGCGACGGCCTCCTCACCGTCCTCACCAACCTCCTCGAAAACGCGCTCAAGTACACCGGCGACAAAAAGAGCATCACCCTCCGCGCGCGTTCCACGCCCGACGCCGTCGTTTTTACCATCGCCGACAACGGCGTGGGCCTCACCCGCGCCGAACGCAAACGCATCTTCGAGCCTTTTTTCCAAGCCGACCAAAAGCTCACCCGCGCCCGCGAAGGCTGCGGCCTCGGCCTCGCCATCGTGCGCGAAATCGTCACCGCCCACCGCGGCACCATCGAAGTGAAAAGCGAGCCCGGCCAAGGCAGCGCCTTCATCGTGACGCTGCTGCTCAAGAACGCGTGAACCATGCAAACGACGGCTATTTTTAACCGCAGGCGCAGAGGATAATGAGAGATCCGCAGAGGGAAAAATCCAACCCTCTGCGCACCTCTCCAAAACCTCTGCGCCTCTGCGGTAAATCCCATGTCTCCGCCCACCGAAACCATCCTCATCATCGAAGACGACCCCGCCATGCTCCGCGGGCTGCGCGACAACTTTGAGTTCGAGGGCTACCGCGTCCAGACCGCCACCGACGGCGACGCGGGCCTCAAAGCCGCGCTCGCCATCCGGCCCGACCTCATCCTCCTCGACCTCATGCTGCCCAAGGTTAACGGCTACGAAATCTGCCGCTTCCTCCGCGATGAAAACCTCGACATGCCCATCCTCATGCTCACCGCCAAGGGCCAGGAATCCGACATCATCCTCGGCCTCAAACTCGGCGCCGACGACTACGTGACCAAACCTTTCAGTATCAAAGAACTCCTCGCCAGCACCGAAGCCCTGCTCCGCCGCCGCCGCACCCGCACTGCCGCCGTCCACGATTTCGGCGACTACCGCCTTGACACCGCCGCCCGCACTTTCACCCGCGCCGGCCAAGACGTGCCACTCTCGCCCAAGGAATTCGAGCTGCTCGCCTACCTCGTCGCCAACGCTGGCCGCGCGCTCAGCCGCGACACCATCATGGCCACCGTCTGGGGCTACGACCGCACCGTCACCCTCCGCAGCATCGACCGCTTCGTGAACGCCCTGCGCGGCAAGATCGAAACCGATCCCGCCGCGCCGCAGTTCATCAAAACGGTGCGCGAGTTTGGCTACAAATTTACGGCGTGAAAAACGCCCGCGGCTGTAGGGGAAGCTGGCAGGTTCCCCTACAGCCCGCGGGCATCACACGATCCAGTTCCGCAGCGCGAAGTCCGCGCCGAGGAGTGTGAACTGGATCGGCGCATTCTCCGGGTAACATTCGCGTTCGATGCCGTCGCGGAAGACGCGCACCTGGAAAGCGACGGGCGCACCGCCAGCGAGGCCGAGATCGGCGAGCGGGATGGCGAATCCGATGGCGTGATTCACCACCAGCGAGCTGCGCGTGAGCTTCGCCGCGTCCGCCTTTTCGATGGTGAACTCCCCCGCCCCCCCGCGCGTCAGCAGCCCCGTGCGCACCAGCGTTTCCGCGGGCTGGAGAAACTGCACGGTCAGCGCGAGCGGCTCCCATTTCCGCAAATCCACGCGCAGGAAAAGCGTCTGCTCATCGCTGCCGAATTCGATTTTGCTGACGATCCGCTCTGCGCGGTACATCGCGCCCTGCTCGCTGCCGGCCACGTAGCGGCCCGCGCCGATCCAGTCGAAAAACGAATCCGATCCCGCGCCCATCGCCGGCGAGATCAGCCGCTCGGGCACGCTGTAGAGCGGCAGCGCGCGCGTGCCGCCGATGGGCACGTCAAGCGCCGCCGGAGCCACGCCACCGCAGAGGGCATAGACATTTTTCAAATGCAGCCGGAAGAGGTTGTCGAACAGCGCGTCGTTGTCCGTCGAGAAATCCGGCCCGTACCACCAGAACCAGTCGCTCCCCTCCGCCGCGTAGATTTCGCGCAGCGCCGCCGCCCGTGCCTCCGTGGTGAGCGCGCCCGCGTCGATCTGCCGCTGCAAAAACGCGCGCGTCTCGCCGAGCAAATCCCATGCGCAGTTTTCCTCGGGGTCGCCGATCCAGATGTCGAAGTTGCTGCTGATCCACGAGCCGGTGTGCAAGGTGGTGAGCTGTTTCTGCGGCGGGTGGCGGTGAAAATAATCCTCGATGGTGCAGCTCTGCAGCCGCTCAGCATCGGCCTCGATGCCGCCGTAGAGCGTGCGCAAAAACGCTTCGCCGCCATCCGCGAAAGTCTCCCACGCATTTTCGCCGTCGAGGATGAGCGGGATGAGCCCAGTGTCGTGCGGCACCTGACCGGCGATGTGCCGGAGATGCGAAAGCAGATGCTCCGCCGCGGTGGCCGGGTCGTTTTTCGCCGCCATGAAGCCGATGAAATCCGATAGCGGCTTTTCGCGAAAAACCGCATTCACCGCCGCGCCGTCGCGCGCCACCCGCCAGCCTTGGAACAGCTCCAAATGATCCACCACCGTGTCGCGGTAGGCCGGATCGAGCTTGAGCGAATTGAAAAGGTTTTCCTCGTCGCTGCAAAAATACTCGATCCCGCTCTGCGCCATCAGCGGGATCAGCTCCGGCGCGATCGAGCCCTCGCTCGGCCACAGCCCGCGCGGCGCTTTGCCAAACAGCTCCGTGTGCTGCGCCACCGCGAGCGTCAGGTGCGCCGCCGCGTCCTCCGGCCAGTGGAACCGCTTGGGAAACTGCCGCCCCGGCAGGCTGCGCTCGGCGAAAGCCGAGTCATAGACCAGCGGCAGGATCGGGTGGAAAAACGGCGTCGTCGTCAGCTCCACCTGCCCGCGCTCCTCGGCCGCGCGGTATTTGCGGATGACCAGCGCGAGGATTTCCAGATGGATGTCGAGCACGCGCAGCTTCTCCGCCTCGGTGAAATTGCGCCCCTTGCGCTTCAGCTCCGCCAGCTCCGGGTAGAGCCGCTCGGCAGTGTAGCCGCACCACGCGAGATTGAACCACACCTGCAAATCCAAAAACTCCTGCGTCGAAAAATACCGCAGCCCGCGCCGCACATCGTCGCGGTAGAAAGTCAGCCCGCGTTTGTTCAGCAGCTCCCAGTAGCGCGGGAATGGCTTCACCAGATTGTCCCAGTGGATTTTGAAAAAGTTCTCCAGGATCGCGAACTTCTCCTGCTCGTCCAGCTCCGCCGCCGGACGCCGCGACCACTCCAGCCAGAGGTCGCGGATTTTCCCGTCGATCAGCTCCCTGAGCTGCAGCATCAGCACCGGCGTGAGATTGAAATTCACCCGCACGCTGGGGAAGTCCTCGATCACCGAAATCATGTCGAGATAGCCCTTCACCCCATGCAGCCGCACCCACGGCATCATCGCCGTCTGCGTCGCGGGATTGACGTAGTACGGCTGATGCATGTGCCAAAGAAAAACGACATTCGCCATGAGCGCCGAGCAAAGCGGAAACGGCCCGCGCTCGGCAAACGGATTCCGCCACGACCGCTGGCGAGCCGGCCAATCGGGGCGGTGCAGCACCTACCGCGGGCTTGTGAAACAAATCACAAAATCCCCTTGCCGGGCCGGGGGCGGTTCCTAGAGTCCGCGCATGCCTGAAATCACGCCGGCCGCCTACGACTCGAAGATCGAGGGAAACATCATTTTCACCCAGATCGACTCCGCGATGAATTGGATGCGTAAAAACTCGCTCTGGCCGATGCCGATGGGGCTCGCCTGCTGCGCCATCGAGCTGATGGCCGCGGGCGCGTCGCGGTTCGACATCGCGCGGTTCGGCGCGGAGGTCATGCGCTTTTCGCCGCGGCAGAGCGACGTGATGATCGTGGCCGGCACGGTGACTTACAAAATGGCGCTCGCCGTGAAGCGCATCTGGGACCAGATGCCGGAGCCGAAATGGTGCATTGCCATGGGCGCGTGCGCGTCGAGCGGCGGCATGTATCGCAGCTACGCGGTGCTGCAGGGGATCGACCAGCTCATCCCGGTGGACGTGTACATCAGCGGCTGCCCGCCGCGGCCCGAGGCGCTGCTCGAAGGACTGATGCGACTCCAGCGGAAGGTCGCCACCGAGCCCGCGCTGCGCGAGCAAAAGCGCGAACTCATCGCCCGCTACAACGCCTGATTTTTTCCCACATGGCCGCTTCGCTCAACGCCGTCGTCACCGCCATTCAGGCGAAATTTTCCGTCGCGCAGAAAATCGAATTCCGCGGCGAAACCACGCTGCTCGTCGAACGCGCGGCGATCAAAGAGCTGTGCGCGTTTTGCAAAGGCACGCTCGGCTTTGACCTGCTGCTCGACCTCAGCGGCGTGGATAACTTCGGCGCGGAGCCGCGCTTCGAGGTCGTCTATGAGCTTTACCAGCTCGCGACCGACGCGCATGTGCGACTGAAAATCACGGTGTCCGAAGATGACCTCACCGTGCCGTCGGTCGTCGACGTGTGGCCGACCGCCGACTGGCACGAGCGCGAGGCTTTCGACATGTACGGCATCACTTTCAGCGGGCATCCCGACCTGCGCCGCATCCTCATGTGGGAGGGCTATCCGTTCTTTCCGCTGCGCAAAGATTTCCCGCTCGCCGGCCGCGCGAGCGACATGCCCGATGTGGCGTTCAGCAAAGCCGCGCCGCTGGCCGGCGGGCCCTTCGTCACCGTCCCCTCGACCGCCACGACCAAAGACCGCGAGCCCCGCTCGCGCGAGCAAAGCTAAGCCAGCGCCCGCGCCAGCAGCCGCACGAGTTGCTCCGCCGCCGCGCGGCCCGTGGCGAGGACTTCGCCGTGATCGAGCGCACCCGTGCTGAGACCCGCCGCCATATTCGTGAGGCAGGAAAACGCCGCGACCTGCATACCGAGCGCGCGCGCCTGAATGGCCTCCAGCACGGTGCTCATGCCCACGGCATCCGCGCCGAGCGTGCGGAGCATCCGCACCTCGGCGGGCGTCTCGTACTGCGGGCCGGGGAGCCCGGCGTACACGCCTTCGTGGAGCACGGTTTTTTCCTCCGCGGCGAGCTGCGCAAAGTGCGCGCGCAAGCCCGGCGAGTACGCCGCGCTCATGTCCACGAAGTTCGCCACGCCGAACAGCGGCGAGGTGCCGGTCAGGTTCAGGTGATCGCTCAGCATCATCCACGTCCCCGGAGCGAAGTCCGCGCGCAGCGAGCCCGCCGCGTTCGTGAGGATGAGCTTTTTCACCCCGAGCGCGTCCATGAAGCGCACGCCCGCCGTCACCTCCTCAGCCGTGCGCCCTTCGTACAAATGCACGCGCCCCTGCGCCACGATCACGCGCCTGCCCGCCAGCCGCCCGAAGACAAAACGCCCCGCATGCCCCGGCACGGTCGAGACCGGCAGGCCCGCGATTTCCTCATACGGCACGCTCAGGATCGCATCCACTTCCTCCACCAGCGAGCCGAGCCCCGAGCCGAGCACGATCCCCCACTCCGGTTGAAAATCGCGCACTGCTTTCGGCAAAATTTCGGGTTCGAGGGAAAGGTTCATGCGGTGATTTTTTTGAGCAGTTGATAGAGCATTTCCACCCGCGGCAGCACCGCGCCCGCGCCCGCGCCCTGCCGCCACGGCTCGCCAAAGATCGCTTCGATTTCCACAGGCCGGCCAGCCTGCCAGTCGAGCATGGATGAAGGCTGATACGCCCCCATCGAATAGCTGCGCTCGATTTGCCAGTCGGCGAACTCGTCGGGAATTTCGTGGCCGAGGCGGCGCGCGGCATCGAGCGATTCGGCGATGAGGTCGCGGGCGAGTTTGCGCAGGCCGTCGTCCGCAAGGACGACATCCACCGTCGCCCCGGCGGCGATGGAGAGGCCGTTGAAAGGGATGTTCCAAAGCAGCTTGCGCCAGCGTTCGGTGACGAGATTTTCCACCGCCCGCGACTCCACGCCCGCGCCCGCGAAAGCCTCCGCCACCGCCCGCGCCCGCGCGCTGGCGGGGCGGCGGAATTCGCCAATCGAAATCGAGCCCGCGTCGAAATGCTCGATCACACCGGGTGCCGTGCGGTTCAGGCAGACAAAGCACAGCGCGCCCATCACCCGCTCCGCGCCCCAGCGCGCGGCGAGGAATTCCTCGTTGCCCAGTCCGTTTTGCAAAGTCAGCAGCGCCGTGTTTGCGCCGAGCAGCGGCGGGAGCAATTCTTCGAGCGCCGCGTTCGCCGTCGCCTTCAGCGCGATGATGACGAGATCCACCGGCCCGATTTCCGCCGGCGTGCCGTATGCCGTCACGCGCGGCACGGCGACGGTCCGGCCCTGTGTGTGGATCGTCAGCCCGCGCTCCCGGACCGCCGCGAGATCGGCGCGCATGAGGAAGCGCACATCGCACCCCGCATGCGCCAGCATCCCGCCGTAATAGCAGCCCACCGCGCCCGAGCCGACGACGGCGATTTTCATCTCACGCAAATTCATCCCGCGGAAAATCCCCGGCCCCGCCGCCACTTGCAATCCCGCATTCGGAGCGCGGGATCGTCCGGGGGCCATTGGGTTAGGATAGGTGTTCCAGCCAATTCTCTACCCGCAGTCTCACCGGAAATTCACCGCGCTGAAATATGGCTTCCGCTGCTTCCTTTATACGCACCATGCCCGCGTTGCTGTCGTCGGTGACGAGCACGAGGTTTTGCGAGAGAGCGATGCTGGCGATGTAGAGGTCGGGTTCATCTATGCCGAGCTGGGCACCGGTCGCTTTGTCGAGCAAGTCTTCTGGACGCTTTTCAGCATGCCTGTGAGGCTTGGCTGGCTTTGGCGTGCCGAACATCCGCCAAACCTCCGCGCGCACGATGGCATAGGGCTGGATGCAATGCTCGTCGAATGGGAGTTGGTCAAAACGGGAGATGAAGGCGCGGAGTTCCTGCCGTTTGTCCGGGCGGACATCCGGGGCTTTCTGCATCCCGAATTCTATCTCGCCCACCGCAGGCGCGGGCAGCATCACGCTTTGTCCGCCGGTCCGCTGGAACCTGCTCACGGCGACGGCGTGAGTCGCGCGATCAGCATCGGCGAGCGCGCAAATCACATTCGTGTCGAGCAGGTAGGTGTCGGCCATGACGCTATAAAACTTCCTCCAGTGCCGCAGTCAGAGCGGGGTCGCGGAGATGGGGCAGATGAGGTGCGATGCGCTCTGCCGTGCTGGCGCGAAACCGTGGCGAGATGAAGGTGTGCAGCGGCACGTTCGCGGTAAAGTCAGCGGGGAAGTAGTCGCCGAAGTCGAATGGCACCGGGCGCTTTTCGCCGCGAAAGAAATCGAGCAGACGGCGCTCCAACCACGGTGGCAGGTTGTAGCCGCGCAGGATGAGCGCATCCATTTCCAGAAGGATACGACGAGCGCGTTCTTCCCATGGGCCGCCACCCCACAGCGGCATCCGATTCGCCAAGCTGTCATTCGTCGCGGCGATGTAGTCGTCCACCAAGCCTTCGAGCGTGACGAGGTCGCCGGGTGACATCCGGGGAATGGGGCACGTTTCCAGAGTTTTCTTCCGCACATGCTTTCGTTCCCGGCTCGCGACGTAGGCGGATGCGACAGGCGAATTCAGCAAAGCTGCCAGACACTTCACGCTCCACGAGGCTTTCGGCCACAGGCACTGAAAGTTCGCCGTGCAGACCAGCCCGGCCTCATCCGGCACCGCCGCCAATCTCCATGAGCCGCGAGCTTTTCTGACTGCGTTGGTGATGACCTTTGGCTTCGCCCACGGAAGGCTCCATGCATCGTAAAGCCGATATCTGGAGTCAGGGTTCAGCCAGATTTGCTTGGGCAAAGTATAGGACTCGAATCCTTCCTCCACATTCCTCAATCCCTTCCGCCAGCCGCTTCGCTCAGTGTTCGAGAGATACTTCTTCTCGTCGAACGGAGCTTGCCACTCCACGCCGCGATGAATCTCCGCCACAGAATCCAGCTTCGGCAGGTGCTCCAGATGCTCCCAAATCTCACGAAGCACTGGAACATGAAACCCATTCGTTTCCGCTTCGTCTGCCGTGAAGTGCCCCGTGTCCTCTCGCGTCACGCTTCCGTCTTCGTAGAAGGCTTGCAGTTGCGGCTTCTTCACCTCTCGGAAGTGGACAGTCACGCGCTCGCTGCCGCTGCCGGTGGCGAGCACCAGCACCGTTTCCACATCGGCGTGGCGGAAGACCTTGTCGGGCAGCGCCACGATTTCGAGATGACGGAAGCGGCGGGCGAGTTCGCCGCGCACATCGCGGTAGCTGCTGCCGTCCACCATCGTGCGCGGCAGCACAAAGCCGAGCGAGGCTGCCGGGTGCGCGTGGCGGAGCGTGCGGCGCAGGACTCCCAGCGGCTTGAGCGTGCCGATGGCGGGGCCGTATTGCTGCCGGTCCGCTTTGCTGAATTCCTCGAAAGGCGGATTGCACAGGACGATGCGCGCGGTGCCGAGCGCATCGGTGAGCTTGCGCGAGGTGAAGACATCCGCCTTTTCCAGATGCCAGCCATTCGGGTTCGGAAAATCAGCGAGCGTGAGGCAGAGCTTGTTCACCTCACGGGCGAAGGCGTCGTGCTCAAAGCCCAGCAGCCGCTCTGCGAAATAGCGGTGGCGGCGGCGCGCGTCCCAC
>JANXWQ010000410.1 GCA_025351065.1 Chthoniobacter sp.
GCGCTGCTGCTGCTGGCGCGGGCCGCGCGGCGGGGCGGGCGGCTCGGGCGGGGCGGCGGAGGTGTAATCGAAACCGTCGAGACGTTTGCGCGGGATGCCGCGGCCGATGAAGCGCTCGAGCGAGCGCAGGTCGCCGTGCTCGTCGGGGCAGACGAAGCTGAGGGCGTCGCCGACCATGTTGGCGCGGCCCGTGCGGCCGATGCGGTGGACGTAGTCCTCGTTGGTCATGGGAAAATCGTAGTTCACGACGTGCGAGATGCCGTCCACGTCGATGCCGCGGGCGGCGATGTCGGTGGCAACGAGGACGCGGACTTCACCGGCTTTGAAGGCTTTGAGCGAGCGCAGGCGGTGGTTCTGCGACTTGTTGGAGTGCAGCGTGGCGTTCTTGATGCCGCAGCTTTCGAGCTTGCGGGCGATGCGGTCGGCGCCGTGTTTGGTGCGGGAAAAAACGAGCACGGTGTTGAACTCGCGGTTGTCGAGGAGCGCGACGAGGAGGGCGAGTTTGAGGTGGCGCGGCACTTCGTAAGCGACCTGGGTGACGGTCTCGGCGGGGTTCGAGCGGCGGCCGACTTGGACGGTGCTGGGCTGGAAAAGAAACTCGTGGGTCAGCGCCTCGATTTCGGATGAAAGCGTGGCGGAGAAAAGGAGCGTCTGCCGCTTTTTCGGGAGCGCTTTGACGATGCGGCGGATGCTCGGGAGAAAGCCCATGTCGAGCATGCGGTCAGCCTCATCGAGGACGAGAAAGTCGAGCGAGGAAAAGTCGCCGTGGCGCTGGCTCATGAGGTCGAGCAGGCGGCCAGGGGTGGCGATGATCATCTCCGTACCATCGCGCAGCGCCTGCACCTGCGGGCGCTCGCCGACACCGCCGAAGACCGTGGCCATGCGAATGGGCATGTGCGACGCGTAGGCGCGCACGTTTTCCTCAATCTGCACGACCAACTCGCGCGTCGGCGCGAGGACGAGCGTGCGGATGCGGCGGCCCACGAGCGGCTTTTCACCGAGGAGCTGGAGCATCGGGAGGACAAAGGCGGCGGTTTTGCCCGTGCCGGTCTGGGCGATCCCGATGACGTCGGTGCGGGCGAGAATCTTCGGGATGGCCGCGGCCTGGATGGGCGTGGGCTCGGTGTAGCCCGCGTCTTTGAGGGCGGCGAGGATGCGGGGTTCGAGACCGAGGGCTTGGAAAGGCATAGCGATAAAAAGTGCCGCGGAAACGCGGGCGGCGAGTATCGGGGCGATGCGGAAAATAGCAAACGCGCGCGCGTACCGGTCCACGGGCCGGGTTTTCGGGCACTATGAATGCTTGCCTTTTCGCCGGGAATCCGACAGCAATCCTCGCCATGAAAACAAACACCCCCCGGTCATCCTCTACTTCTCGCGCTGCCACCTGCACGGCTCTCTCGTTTTCCATCTCCTTCCTCCTGCTGCCCGCGGCGCATCTCCGCGCGGCCACTTTTGTCGCCGCTGCGGATACGATTGTGACTGTCCAAGGTACATACGGCTTCGCCGCGAATACCACGGTCGGCTACAACTTCACCGTCGGCGCGACGCCGATCACTATCGATGCGCTCGGGATCAATTCCGGCACCGGCGGGCTTTTCGCCGCCGTCCCCGTGCATATCTGGAAGGCCGGCACCTCCGTGAATCTGGCCGTGGCCGCGATTGATAACACCTTCCCGCTTTCCGGCGTTCAGGCGGGCGGTTCACTCCAATACTATTACGCCGGCATCACGCCGGTGGCGCTGCTGGCCAATACCACCTACGTCATCGGCGCGGATTTTCCCTTTGCCAACCAAGGCGGAGCCTTTGTCGGCGCCATCGTGAGTGATCCTTTGATCACCGTCGGCACGCCCGTCTCCGGTCCCGCGTCTTTTCCGACCACGAACGCGGGTGGGTTGCCGGAATATTTCGGCCCCACATTTCAAATTCAGGCAGCACCAGAGCCGACTTCCGCCGTGCTACTCAGCGTGGGAATCGCGGGGCTCGCCCTGCGGCGCAGGCGGAGGTAAAGGCGGCTTCGCGTCCGCAGCGGGAGGCGGCAGCTTGGCACATCCGGCATCCTGAGATTCGAGCCGTGCCTCGCGCAAAGGCAGGCACGGCACGCCGGTCGGGGAAGCCGCCAGCTTTCATTACAACTCACGCCGCGCAGGCGGAATCGGCCCTTGCCCGGAACCCGCATGGCTGCTACTTTCGCGGCCCTTTTCACCAAGCCATGAGCACTCCCACCACCTCCACCGAACCAACGACGAAGCCCGCGACGCCTGAGCGCGGCGTGACCATGAGCGGGGCGGAGATTCTCGTCGAGTGCCTGATCCGCGAGGGCGTGGACGTGATTTTTGCCTATCCGGGCGGGGCTTCGATGCACATGCACCAGGCGCTGACCAAGCGCGAGGACGTGCTGCGCACCTACCTGCCGCGGCATGAGCAGGGCGGCGTTTTCGCGGCGGAAGGTTATGCGCGGGCAACGGGCAAGGCGGGCGTGGTGATGGCGACGAGTGGGCCGGGCGCGACCAATTTGGTGACGGGCATCGCTGACGCGTATCTCGACTCGACGCCGCTGGTGGCGATCACCGGGCAGGTGCCGCGGCACATGATCGGCAAGGGCGCGTTTCAGGAGACGGACGTGTTCTCGGTGACGGCGCAGATCGTGAAGCACAACTTCCTCGTCATGGATGTGAACGACATCGCGCGCATCGTGAAGGAGGCCTTCCACATCGCCACGACGGGCCGGCCGGGGCCGGTGCTCATCGACATCCCGAAGGATGTGCAGATCGCCACGACGCAGCCTATTTTCCCCACCGAAGTGAAGCTGCGCGGCTACGATCCGGTGAAGCACGCGGACGACGCGGCGCTGAACGAAGTCATCGGCCACATCAAGAACGCGAAGTGCCCGATGATCTACTGCGGCGGCGGCATCATCTCGGGCGAGGCGAGCGCGGAACTGCTGGAGTTTGTGGAGCGCACGGGCATCCCGGTGGCGACCACGCTGATGGGCATCGGCTGCTTTCCCGAGACGCATGAGCTTTCGCTCAAATGGCTGGGCATGCACGGCACCGTGTACGCCAACAATGCGGTGAACGAGGCCGACCTGCTGCTCGCCATCGGCGTGCGTTTCGACGACCGGGTGACGGGCAAGATCAGCGAGTTTGCGAAGCACGGAACGATCGTCCACATCGACATCGACAACTCGGAGATCAACAAGAACAAGGTCGTGAAACTGCCCATTCTGAGCGACGTGAAATATGCGCTCGCGAAGCTGAACGGGCTGCTCGAAAAAGCGGGCAAAGCGCGCGTGAAAAAGGACTTCACCGCCTTCCCCGACTGGTATGTGAAAATCGGCGCGTGGCGTGAAAATTTCCCGTTCACTTTCAATGACACCGAGGACGTGATCCAGCCGCAGTACGCCATCCGCCTGCTTTATGAGCTGACCAAAGGCGACGCCATCATCACCACCGGCGTGGGCCAGCACCAGATGTGGGCGGCGCAGTATTACGACTTCGACAAACCGCGCACGCTGCTGACCAGCGCGGGCCTCGGCTCGATGGGCTACGGCTATCCCGCGGCGCTCGGCGCGAAGGTGGCTTTCCCGGATAAGCAGGTCATCGACATCGACGGCGACGGCTCTTTCCTCATGAACGTGCAGGAGATGGCGATGGCGCACGTCGAGGGCATCAACGCGAAGGTGATGATCCTCAACAACCAGTGGCTCGGCATGGTGATGCAGTGGGAGGATCGCTTCTACAAATCGAACCGCGGCCACACCTTCCTCGGCAACCCGAAGAAGACCTACGAAGGCAGCCTCGAAGACCCGACCGGCATCTACCCAGACTACGTGAAAATGTGCGCGGGTTTCGCCGTGAAATGCGAGCGCGTGATGCACATGAAAGACCTCGCCGCCGCGATGCAGCGCATGCTCGATGCGGACGAGCCTTACATCCTCGA
>JANXWQ010000460.1 GCA_025351065.1 Chthoniobacter sp.
CGTCGATGCCGCCGAGATCGGCGCGGCGGAAAGCGGCAACGCGCTTTACGTCGTGGAAGTGAACCCGCGCGGCGAAGGAGACCTCGCCACGGTGCGCGTGCGGTTCAAAGTGCCCGGCACTTCCGACTACCGCGAGCACGAGTGGGCCGTGCCTTTCACCGCCAGCGCCGGGCCGCTCGAACAAGCCACCTCCAGCCTCCGCCTCGCGGGAACGGCCAGCGCATTTTCCGAAATGCTCGCCGCCAGTCCGTATGCCGCCGAGGTCACCAGCGACCGCCTCCTTGGCCTGCTGAACGGCGTGCCTGCCATCTACGGCGCCGACCCGCGCCCCAAAAAACTCGAGTGGATGATCCGCCAGGCCAAGAGCCTCTCCGGGCGATGAAGCGCATCCATTTCATGCCGATGCAAAATGCCCGCCTCTCATTCCAAGCCCCACAGGGGCGACCCATGCCAGCCCAGGGCAACGCCCTGGGTTGCGCGCACAAACACACTCCAGCCCTGAAAGGGCGACACACGAGTTGTAACGCCCCTTCAGGGCTAATGCCGTTTCCAACCGGATTCCCAGGGCGTTGCCCTGGGCTGGCATGAGTCAGCCTTTCAGGCTGCGGAAACCTCTCACTTCGAAAGTAAAACGGAACCCACTCACCGAACCCCATGCGACTATGAAACTGCGCCGTCTAGCTCTCCTCCTCGCCCTCCCGTGGCTCATGGCCACAGCATCCGCAGCCGATGCGGATGCCGAGATCAAAAACCCTTCCGTCAGCGGCGGAGTGGCGGATGGCAAGGTGCGCCTCGTTATCGAAGGGCTGCTCAACGGATCGCCGGGTGACAAGGACAAGCTCATCTTTTCCACCACGCTCCAGCACTGGATCAAGGCCAAGCACGACAAGCTCACGCAGCACATCGAAGCGACGTTCAGCATCCTGCAAGGCGACGCGAAAGAGCTTCCGCTCACGGTCACGGGCGAGGGAGACATTAAGCAAATCACCGGCGACGCGCTTCAGGACTGGAGCATCCGGCAGGAGGCGGATGGAAAACGGACGCTCTTGCTGCGCCCAAAAAAAACGGATATGCCGGTCGCCCAACTCGCCGTCGTCATCATCGTCGAGCGCGAGTTGAAGGGCTGGAAAAACCCGCTGCCCACCTTCGCGCTCACGCCGCCGCAGCCGGTGCTGCTCAGCGGTTTTTTGCGCGTGGAATCGGAGCCGGAATTCGACGTGCAACCGGAAGCGCCGACCGGCCTCTCACCGATTGAAGCGAAGTTTTTGCCGGAGGCGATGCGCGGCGAACTCAAGCCCGACGAGCCGGAGCCGCTCGCCTTCCAGTTCCACGGATCGGCCTACACGCTGCCGCTGAAAATCACCGTTGCCGATCCCGAGACGCGGCAAGTCGTGCTGCGCGATTTCAAACTCACCGGCGCGCTCGCGGAGCAAAACGCGGCCTTCATCCTCACCGCCACCGCGCGCGTGACGAATCCGAAAGGCGGCTCGCTCACGCTGCTCTCCGGCGGGCTCGCGCTGACGGAACTTCCGCAGCATCCCGACTGGCGCGTCGTCTCGAATCAAGGCCGCTTCGTGCTCGTCTTCGACAAGGCGGGCGACTTTCCGCTCTCGTTCAAGTTCAACGCCGCGGTGCGGCAGAATGCCGGCTGGAACACGGTCGATTTCCGCGTCGCGCCGAGCGCGCTGCAACCGATTTTTCTGCAAGGGCTCGCCGCGGACACGCAGTTTCAATTTGCGGGCGCCGCCCGGCCGGAGCGCACGGGCAATGATTTCGCGAGCTTCCTGCCGCCCGATGGCGCGGTGAAACTCTCGTGGAAAACCGCCGCGCCCGAAGCCGAGGGCAAACTATTTTACGCCGCCGAAATGCTCGCGCAGATCAGCGTCGGGCCGGGGCTGATGCGGCAGGCGGCGCTGCTCGATTGCAAGGTGATGCAAGGCGAACTCGACAAGCTCACGCTGCTCCTCCGCGGCGCGGGCGAGGTCACGCGCGTGCAGGGCGAGCAGGTGCTCGCGTGGAAAGTGGAGCCGGGCGCAAACGCGGCGGAGCGGCGCTTGGTCGTGCAATTCAATCAGCCGCAGAAGAATCAATTCACGCTGCATGTGCAGACGCAGACGCCCATCGGCGCGTTTCCGCAGACCGTGGACGCGATGCAACTGCGGCCCGAGGGCGCGACGCGGTTCGCG